>USCS01000025.1 GCA_900552875.1 uncultured Collinsella sp.
TCATCACCAAGAGCTTTGAGGACCTGACCGCGCTCCACGAGGCAAGCCCCGTGCCCATCGTAGTGGGCGGCGGCGTCAAGACGGCAGATTTGCCGCAGCTCAAGGCCACCGGCGTCGACGGCTTCTTTGTGGTGAGCGCCGTCTGCAGCGCTGACGACCCCTACGCCGCCGCCAAGGAGCTCGTCGATACCTGGCAGCAGGCATAGGCACAAGCCGAGCAGTCGATTCGCAGCCTCATATCTTCAATAGCGGAAAGCGCATCCCAGTTTGGACCTCCATTCCGGGATGCGCTTTCCGTATGCAACCCCTACCCCGCTAGGTAGGCCTCCAACGCCGGCAAAGTCGCCTCCGCATCGCGGCAACCGACCTGGTAGATGCGCTCGAGCTCATCCGGTTCGCGGCACAGCGACGGCACCTTCACCGATTCGCTCGGCCGCACCACAAAGACCTCGCCGGCAGACTCGCGACGTGCCAGGTCATCGAGCGTGGCATTGTAGACCTCATGCCGATGCTCAAGCGCTGCGACAAACTCTGGGTAGTGACGGAACACGCGCCGCAGCATGGGCATCACGCTGTTGGGCTGCTTCACAAAGCCCGCCGGCTGCGTGAGCACCACGATATTGCGGTCATACCCCTGCGCAAACAGCCATGCGCTGGGAATAGAATCAGCCACGCCACCATCCAGATACTTATGCCCGTCAATAGCAACGGGACGCGTCGCCACGGGAATAGCAGACGACGCCCGGATCCACTCGATATCCCGCTCGTCGCCATAAGGCAGGTCATGGTAGACGGCCTTGCCCGTCTCGATATCGGTACACACGCACGTAAACCGCATGGAGCAGGCACGATATGTCTCCAAATCGATGGGATCGCGCTCGATGGGCACCTCGTGATAGGCAAAATCGGCATTGAACATATCGCCGGTCCGCAGCCAGCTTGCTACACCCGCATAGCGCTTGTCGGCACAATAGGCCTTGTTATAGCGAATGGCGCGGCCGATCTGGCGCGATTTAAAATTGTAGCCAAACGCCGCGCCCGCCGAGACACCCACCATATGGTCGCAGGTCAAACCGTGCTCCATCCAAACGTCGAGCACGCCCGCCGTATACATACCGCGGTAGCCGCCTCCCTCGAGCGCGAGCCCCACCGTGCGCGTCGTATCCGGCTGTGCCATGCGACCATCTCCGTTCCTGCGTTTAAAACCGGAACAAGTATACCCGTCAACATATACCACCCCAGTCGCATTTTTATCGGACATCGCATCGTCGCGCTACCGTTTGTCGAATAATAGCCGCCCACAGCATGTGCACCCATATATAATTCTGCACTGTTGTTTATACTACTCAGCAGTAATCAACAGCGAACATTAGCCGGTAAATTAACCCAACAACGCAGCGAGGCGGGGCCTGGATACACGCAAAGCGCCGAACAACAACGCGTGTGCACAACGAGCTCGCCCGACGCAATTCGCCCGACCTCAGAAAGCCGCTTACGACATGGATACTGTCAGCAATTACACCGAAACGCTCGAAAAGACCGTTCGCGACCTTCTCGAGCGCCAGGATGATCTGATTAGGACTGCCTTTACCGACCAGCTTACCGGGCTTGGCAACCGTGGTGGCTTTGCCCGTTCCCTCGAGGAGCTCTGGGAGCAGGACACCCCCGTTACCATGGCGTACATCGATATCGACAATCTCAAGCACTGCAACGACGTCTTCGGCCATGACGAGGGCAACCGCTATATTTTGCAGGTAAGCCTCTATCTTAAGCTGTATATGAAAGTGGACGAGGCGGCGTTTCGCATAGGCGGCGACGAGTTTGCCATCCTGTCTACGATTGCGACCGAGGACGACCTCGCCGAACGTCTGGAACACTGCCGAACGGTCCTGCTCAAAAACAACGATTCCGAGATGCCTCACTCGTTTAGCTATGGAGTGTCGTATGCCGACCCCGCCCTGGGCGAAGCCCCCAATCGCATGACGCTCGATGCCGACCATCGCATGTACGACTACAAGCTACGTCATGCCATGCACCTTGATCGACGCAATATCACGCAAGTCCACGCCGACGACTTCGAAATAAGCGATCGCATTTTCGACGCCTTTTCGATGCTCAACGAGGGCCGCTATTTCTTTATCGAGAACTTGGACAAACATCGCACCCTTTGGTCACAAGGCGCCTTGCGCGATCTTGGCCTTCCCTCGGAGCACATAGACAACTGTCGCGATTACTGGAAAACGCGCGTCCATCCCGATGACCTTGAGGCTTTTACCGACGACATCGACCAAGTCTATAACGGCACTAAACACCGTCGAGTTATGCAGTACCGCGTGCGCAATGCCGCCGGCGACTACGTCCTCTGCCGTGCTCGAGGGTTTCGCATCGACGGCGACGAAAATGTCCCCTCGCTCTATGTCGGCGAGCTCGTCAACCACTCACTTGCAGAAACCGTCGATGCCGCCACAGGCCTCGGCACCCAGCGCATGTTGGTCAATGCCATCGACGCCTGTCGTTGCGACCGTTGCGAGACGGGCCTTATAGCGGTGCGCGTTCGTGGCACGACAAAGCTCAACGAGCTCTACGGAGCCGAGGCTGTCGACAACATGCTCGCCGAATACGCAGGCCGCATGCTGTCGATCACCCGCGGCAGGAGCAGGGTCTACCGTTCACGTAGCGTCCAGTTCGTCGTGCTCAGCAACGACCTGGACCACGAGGCATTCGAGCAACTGACCCACCACCTTAAAGAGGCTGTTTTCGCTCCTGTGCAAATCGCAGGCGACACCATTGCTCCCGTCTGTCTTGTCGTCCCGACCTTTTACGAACGCCTGGACTCCCAAGCATCGACTGTTTTGGGCGAACTCGATCGTCGCCTTCGCACGGCCGGCGGACTTGTTCCCAACGACAGTCTGCCCATACCCGAGATGGAACGCAAAGGCGCCGTCGCCGAGCACCTCGATATGCTCACAGGCCTCTACCGCCCCAGCGAGTTTATGCGCCGTGCCAATGCCTTCATCAAGGCAAGGCGCGACGGCGCTTGGTGTATCGCCACCGTCGACATGGGCCACATGCGCCTATTTAACGAATGGTATGGACAGACCGAAGGCGACCGTATGCTTGCCGATGTGGGCACGGTGCTCAAGGATATCGAGAACGCCGACATGGGTGTCGCGGGATACTGGGGACAAGACGACTTTTGTCTGCTCATACCCTTTGAGCACGATTTCGTTCACCGAGTCTATGCGCGCGTGCGCGAGGCTGTAGCCAAGCACGACGACGGCGTAGGCTTTTGGCCGTCCATGGGCGTATGCCCCATCGACGCTAGCGAGGAAATCACCATCGATGCCCAGGCCAAGGCCATGTTTACCAATCGACGCGCCAAAAACGACTTCAAGGAGCGCATTGCTATTTTCCGCCCCGCGGAGTACGAGCGCGAAGTCGCGTTCCACCGCACGCTGACCGAGTTCCAATACGCGCTCTCAAACGGCCGTATCACGTACTACCTGCAGCCCCAGGTCGATATGGAAACCGGTGAGATTATTGGCGCCGAAGCACTCACCCGCTGGATTGACAAGGACGGCTCTCTCATTTCGCCCGCAACGTTTATCCCCGCACTCGAGGAAAGCGGCTTTGTGGTGACGCTCGACAAGTACATTTGGCAGGGTGTCGCCTCGTGGCTGCGCGAGCGCATCGATCGAGGGCTTCGTGTGGTTCCGGTTTCGCTTAATGTGTCGCGCGTGGATATCCTTGCCTGCGACGTTGCCGAGCATATGGGGGCGCTCGCCGCCCAATACAACCTACCGCCCGAGCTCATGCGTATCGAGATCACTGAGACGGCTTATACGGGAGAGTCCGAGGCCGTGGACAAACTGACGGCCGACCTGCACACCCGCGGCTTCTCGACCTATATGGACGATTTTGGCACCGGTCAGTCCACGCTCGCGATGCTCAAGAACGTCAACGTCGACGTCATCAAGCTCGACCGCGCCTTTGTACCCACCGATCGCGATCAAGGCCGCAGCACGCAAATCATTTCATCGATGCTCGAAATGGCGCAGTCGCTCCATCTGCCCGTCGAGGTCGAAGGCGTCGAGACAAATGAGCAGGCGAACATGCTACGACAAATGGGCGCCCGCTACGCTCAGGGCTTCCTCTACTACCGCCCCATGCCGGCGAAGGATTTTGAGGCATTGCTCGATGGTGGCAATAACAACTGATACGCTCGCGCGCAAAACGCCACCGCCGAAGGGGGAATTTGCCTCCATTAGCTGACTTATATCCCCAATTCAAACCGAATTGGGGATATGATACAAACCATTGTTCCGCCCAAGGAGGTTATCCATCATGAACGAGTCATATCGCCTGGGTGAGCAATTGATTATTGCCTATCTCCAACGACTTGCGAATGGCATCTCGACCGCCGAACTCGATGTTGCCGCGCTGCCTGCTGAGCTACGCGCCGTTGGTGAGCAACTGCAAAAGACGCATGCCATCCTGCAACAAGAGCGCCGGCTGCTTGAGCGCAACGCCTATATCGATCCGCTCACCAACTTGGGCAACCGCAGCGGACTCGACCGTCACGTCGAGCAACTCTGGCGCAAAGGCGACCCCTTCACCTGCGCCTATATTGACATCGACCATCTCAAGCATTGCAATGATAGGTTTGGCCACGCCGAAGGCAATCGCTATATTCTGAGCATCTGCCGCACGCTCTCCGAAACCATGGAGCACGATGAGATGCTGTTCCGCATCGGTGGAGACGAATTTGTGCTTATCTCGCTCTCCGCAAACGAGACTGAACTCGAGCAGCGCTTGGAGCAGGTACGTGCCGGGCTGATCGAGGCGAGCTCAGGTGGCAAGGCGCCCATGATCGCCAGCTTTAGCTTTGGCTGCTCGCGCGTCGATCCACTTGCCGGCGACACGCGTCGCCAGATGACGATGGATGCCGATCGCAAGATGTATCGCTATAAGCTTATGCATCGCGTGCAGCAGCCGAAAGACGATGACGCGCCGCAACGCCCGATCGTCGACCAGCTTCCCTGCAACGACCGGGTGTTCCAAGCGATCTCCATGAGCTCCGAGACGCGCTATCCGTTTATCCTCAATCTCGATACTGGAGAATCGCAATGGTCGGTCAACGCCGTGCGCGATTTTGACCTGCCCTCCCAGCACCCTTTTAACTCGGTCGATATGTGGCTTGCCCGCGTTCATCCCGAGGACCGCGACAACGTACGCGCCGAGCTCGGCATGGTGATAAACGGCACGTGGCATTTCCACTACATGCAGTATCGCGTAATGGATGCCACCGGAAAATATGCGCTTTGCGACTGCACGGGCTACCGCTTGGACGGCACCGATACCGAGCCCAGCATGTATGTGGGCATTATCATCAACCGAAGCCTAGCGGATACGACCGACTCGGTAACGGGCCTGGGCGATGTCCACGCGCTGGTCAACGCTATTGGAGAGATGCGCCGCGTGCCGCACGAGGCAGGCTTTATTGCCATTAAGGTCGACGATATCGCCGAGGTCAATGCCCGCTTTGGATTCGATGCAGGCGACCGCGTGCTCGCCGAAAGCGCCGCCTGTCTCATGGATTGTTCGCGCGGCAAGGGCCGCCTGTTCCGCTCGACGGGGCCGACATTCGTGGCACTCTTCGATGAGCTCGGCCCCGAGGCAATCGATGAGATCGCAAGCGACATCGAACGGTTCCTGGGTTCTCCCGTGCTCATCGGCTCGCTTGAATATCAGCCGCCCATTCGCGTGGCGACGCTTCATCTGGACGGCGTCGACCGTCAGCCCGTTTCCATTTTGAACGAGCTCAAAGCGCTACTTGAAGAAGCACCGCAGGTACCGGGCACCAAGCTGGACTAGCGACGTGGGGCGCATGATAGTTAATTTCCGATCTCAGGCGAACACATTGGGCAAATAGGTCGTACCCGCAGTTAGCCGAACGCCCCCCGCAGTCTCTCCAGAGCCCGGGGACACCGTTATCCCAGTTGAAAGAATGGCGGAGATGCGGTTCGATGAGTCCGGTGGCCATACTCCGCCCACGCCCGACATCTTTTCCCAGGCAAAGTCGAACGGTCGGTCCGTCTATTCCGTTTCCCCTAGGCCAGGACAGCGGGGGTTCCGGAGCCGCCCATTACATTCATTCGGGAGGCGCTAAATTCATATGGGACGAGAAAGAGTTGGTCACCCGATTATTATGCCCGCCTTAAAAAGCAACCAAATATACGTCCCAATATCATTCCGGCACAACCAGGAATCCATTATTTGGCTAATTCAATAGCCCCCTCACCGCTCATTACCAAAATATGATCGGCGACATCGAGCAATCTAGAATCATGCGAAACGATCAAAAAGGCCTGACCTCGCTTATTTTGTTTAATGTACTCTATCAGGCAGCCACATGCCGATCCGTCAAGATCATTGGTCGGCTCATCGAGAATTACAAAATCCGCTTTTCGGCATAACGCCATAGCCAAGCGCAACCTTTGCAGCTCTCCTCCAGATAGATTAGAACATTTTTCCCATCTTATTTTATCAATTGGTTCGAAACCGCATTCCTTGAGAAACGACGCCATTAACTCATAGCTGATGCCGTATTCATGCAAATAGTCTTCAACTGTGTCACCGGGGACGAAAGCCGTTTGCTGCATAGCAGAGAAACACTCCGACCGAACTCGGTCAAGATTGATAGCGGTCAACTTTGTGCAATCGTACTCGATATTGTCATTTGCGTGCTCGTAAAAACCCAGGAGCAGCTTTAATAGTGTGCTTTTTCCAACACCATTAGGGCCTGTAATTACATACGTTCTGCCCACGTCAAATTGAAGATTCACCCCGCAAGTTATATCAACCAGCTCTTCGTCGCGAATTAAACTGAAGTCTAAATCTAGGACCTGTATGCGGCCCACATTATTAACCGCAAGGCAATTTCGGTAATCCCGTTTTCGCGCCTTTATTTCATTCAGCCTAGCTATTGATGCCCTCGTTTCCTGCAAAGACTGAAAGACGCCGATATAGTATTTGCCACAGCTCATCAATAGGGAATAATAAGAATTTATCATGGTAAATTCCCCAATTGTCATAGCTCCTGTGGCTATTCTTGCTCCCGAAACCAGCAACAAAACAGCTTGAAATCCTGCCGCCGCCATACGATCGCTAGAACTTACTATACTTTGTACTTTCGCGAGTGCAAGAACTGAAGGATAGTACGCAGCATCAAACTGTTTTTCTACATGTTCGAAGCTGCTCTCATAACCGGCTAGCAGCTTAATCTCGAACGTCCGTGCGATACGTGATGCTATGGAGCTGAACAGGAACCCATCTTCCTCTTTCTTTTGAAATGAAGCGGCAAGCAGTGAAGGTTGAAGCATAAGCACCATAATACAATACGCCCCAAGAAGCGTTATGCCGACGGTGCATATCGATAAATCGAGAGAAGCGATTAGCAAAAAACCGCAATCATTGTAATCGCATTCATGAACAATGGAATCATGTTTATGACAACAAACGATGTTATTGAAGAGGTGTCCGAGTTTATTTTCTGAGCAGAGTACAACGGGGAAGTCGACTCTATGTCCGTAAGTGGCAAATGTTGAAAGTCTGACACGATTTCTTTTAAAAAACTGAAATACGAGAGGTTCAGGACTGACGTCTGGAGCGTCTTTGCAAAGTAAGAGAAGACCGCCGAAATAATCCCCAATAATGCTATAGCAAAGGCTAAAATATAAATCGAATGCATGTCCTGACCGTAAACGAGCATATCAACAAACTGTCCGTTCAAATACGGTGACAGCGATGTCAGAGCATAGCTCACCAGAACCATGACCATCAGCATCTTTGCACCGTGGCATGACATCGTTGTTTTGACCACATGCCAGAACAACGCGCACTCGTCTCTCCGCCATTTGAAATGCATCATTATATCAACCACGCCTCTGAACAGGGCCTTTTATTTGAGTTGTCAATTATATTCAACCCTCTATCCAAAGAACTGTCCTTTCGCAGCCGTAACACATAGTAATAAACGCCTGCAGTGTGGTCATTTCGATAGAGTTCGTAAACATCATCAATTGCCTCATCTACTGATGTCCACCTTGTTGGATTAGCCAAATACGCACTCCATGCAACACCCTCAACAAACGAAGAGCATGGATAGACCTCGTCATATCCCAGCAAAGACATCGTTCCCGACAACTCGCTGCTCATTATGTCTTGCACTATTGAGACTGCATCCAGGCTGTCCTTATCAGCACAAGCCATCATTCCCACCATCAACGCGGTACCATCATCGCTTAAATAATCTGGGAGCTTTTCGATAATCTCGTTGCTAACTCGGCATCCATCAAATCCCCCATCTCCGACAAAAGGATATTCAAGTCCATTGGGAATGGGGACCAGCGGAGGATTTGCAACAATATAGTCGTATTTACTATCAGGTTCGAGCTTCTCATACAAATTCCCTTGAACCGTTTTTATCGCACCGTCCAGCCCATTCAACTTGGAATTAAGCATGTTAGTTGCACAAGTTTCGGCGTTTATCTCCACCGATGTAACCGTCATGCCACCCGCTGCCATGATCAGCGACTGAATCCCAGAGCCCGCACACAAATCAAGCCCCTTCTTCCCGAGCTGAGGAGACAGCCGCCTGGCAAGTCCTAATGAATCTGGGCCGAAATATCTTTTAGGGTTTGGCCGTGGAGCATCCGCGACAATCCAGACACCTCTATATCGATTTAAAACCAGACCCGTTGAGTGGACAATCCCGTCCTCTAAAATAACGATGCCAGCGTCCACTAATAGTTTAATCAGCTCAATAAATGGCTTCATTTCAGTTTGCGCCACAGACTCTCCAAGATACAGAAGCCTCACTAGTCCTCGATATTCTTGGTTTACTTTACCCGATGCAAATAAGTGCTCAACAACATAAAACCTATCCCCCGCCACGGATATGCCCTCGAGTAAATCTGTTAAGCCAACCCTATCAAATTCTTTTGACAATTGACTGTATTGGTCCATTTTGTCGTCCATCCCGCTTCCGCTGGCTATCGTCTCATAAACACAAACCTAACTAGCCGCACGAACGACAAAGAAGCCAAGCTGAAAAGAAGTAGAACCAAAGCTTCAAAAACACTGGTATTCCAATCGCGTACCCAGCCCTCTACCGCCAACAAAAAAAACAGCAGCCCCATCCATAACGTCACAGAAGAAATCAACTTTGCGTAAGGGCGTATATCAATCCCGCTCTCCCTTTTTGTGACATCATATCCAGCAATTGAGCAGAGCCATCTTCCTCTTCTGTATTGGATTGAAAGGATAATCAGGGCAATCGAAGTCATCAAGCAGACAGCATCCCCTGTTTCCATAGAACTTCCTTTGCTTTCCGTCCTAGTTTCGCATTCACAATCGAATCAAACCAAGTGTGAATTACTCGATAGCAACCGCCTTCGTATAAACCATAGCCGCTGCAGCAGCATTAACGACTGCGCCGTAGTTAACACCAACTACGATGTCATAAACTGCAACTGCCCAAACTGCAGCCGGGAATATAGCAACTCCCACCGCTGGCTCCGGATCTTGACTGCCACCATTTAAGTTAACTGGACCAACCCGCGGATCAAAATCCATTTTTTACCTTCTTTCTAACTTGGCAATAGTCTCCAAAACTACAGATCAATCTGCAATTCTCTAATCTCCATATCACCTTCCATTAACTCATTAGGTATCACTCCCTTCAAGAGAGTGGGCGGCAAAAGACACCGGTCTGTTTCGCTCACCGAATAGATCAGGTAATTCAGATCTCGCATTCCATCACTTTTCAAATCCTCTTGAGTCGTTTCGCTCTTAAAAACAAGCTCGAAGACCGACATGTAGTCACGAATTCCCTGCCATTGCTGCAAGTTTGGAATTACGCCAAATATTGAATATAGGAAGTAGGCATCTTCAACAATCGTTCTTACAAAAGCAATTTGCGTCATACACTCTTGCTGGTTGTCCTGAAGCTCCAATACGACTGATGATGAGCCGAAGTTATCCGAGATGTCATTGACCGTTTGAACTATAGACCCATCAACAATCGGAGACAGATACGAACATCTCAGTGAAGCGGCTTTCGCGTAGTAGGGAATATACATGATATTGTTACGCTGATACAGAAACCTAGGTGCAAGATCGTCTAAATCGCCCTCGAGAAATAAGCCTGTTTTCCATATTTTCAAAATTGTATTTAGAACTTTATCGGCAACGATTGACCTATCGCTGCCGGACAACTTCTTATTGGCGCAAATTTCGTTAGCGATATCTTTAATGCACCGCTCTCCATCTATCAAATTAACGATAGCGAGCGCATCTTCATTGAGACGAATATAGTAGCTGTTCGCGGTCAAAACGCTACCGGTCTGAGTGTGCCTTACGCGTACGGCATACCGCATTCTCGGAACAGCACCCAGCATCTCTCTTTTCTTCATATTTCCTTACCCTACCTCTAGGAAATAGTAATTCATGCTTCCGTTCGCAAGTTCTACCGCCACCGACCATTTAAACCCAAACTGCTCGAGCCCAGATTCGCAGCCATCCTTAGTGATAGCGGCTACTCGACATGGCGTTTCCGAACCTTCCCAGCGCAACTCCGCAATTTGAATCCCCCTTTCCAATATAAATAAAACCAAACTGCTAGACCTGCCTCTTAGTGCAGCGCCCTTAGCCGTAATCAGCATTCCGCAAGGTTCGATGGAATCAGCCCTGATCAGGCAAACCTGATAACGCCCATCAAATAGAGTCTGCCTAATCAGACGTCCTCTCATCTTTCCATTTTGTATAGTTGAGAATGGGTCAAGCACGACATATTGATCCATGCTTTCATTGGCTCTATAAACAAAAGACAAAACCTCTTTGCAGTCGCTCTCTTTAGCCCTAACTGCTTTTACGCAACTTACCCCCGTGCACACGTGCAGCATCCTCCAATTCTTGAGATATATCTATGTTCCTTTCTTTGAAAAGAACAGGAAGCCCCTGTTGGGTACTTGTGAAGTCCGAAAGCTCCTCTATACGAGCTAGGCACTTCTCGACAATTGGGTGCCGTAACGCATATCTATCTATTTCGAGATCAATATAGTCCCGCAGAGTATTTCGATTTAGATTCCAAATGGTAATCGGCAGGTAAGGAGACACCGAGAGCTCCCCATACGCATTGACGCATATTTGCGGAATTCTCCCTGTCTCCCTATACATATACAAATGATCTACGGGGTCACCCCAGGTAATCTGCATTTGAGAAACAGCGTTGCGCGCGCTCAAATATGCAGCAAGCGCATCATTTTGCTCGGGCGTTAGGCACAGATCCTTATAATTCAGCTCACCTCGTCCGAGCGGCATCAAAGGCTGTGCTCTAAAATCACTTACACCTTCTTTTTCACAATAACTTATTATTGAAGGGTATTCCTTTATATTCCTAGCATGGGGGAGAGAAGCAACTGCGACCCTTATTCCGTGTCTTCGTGCGATCTTAATCGCATCCAGTACTCGATGGAGCTTACCGTTACTCAACCTCACATGGTCATAAGACGCATCTGAAAGCCCATCGAGGCTAAACTGCACTAAATCCAGTCCATCTCTTTTTAGGGCGTCAGCAATTTCTTCTGTCCAAAGAATGCCATTGCTGACCATTGACACGAGAGTGCCTTGATTAAGCTCCTTAACTAACCTCACGGCGCGACGAATCAAATCAAACCTAAGAATGGGCTCTCCGCCACAAATGCAAATCGACGAAAGATCAGTCAAGGCAAGCTGTCGAAAAACGCTGATCAGTTCGTCATCATTCATTTCCTCATAGGCACATTCCCCGCCGAAATCAAAACAATGCCGACATCGCAAATTGCATCGATAGGTCACATCAACTGAGGCCGAGCTAAGATAATTCATATACAATCCGCTCTCTTTCGTGCTTACGAAATACTTAATTGCAATTATGGACCTAGCAATTCTCGTTTATTTCTAATTATCTGTAATGAGTATGTAATGGATTCAAAAGCTGTAAGTTTGAGTCCTACATATTAAAGACATTGGCGGCTTCCTCGGACCTAAAGTGGATGACAGATTCCCCAATCATGAAAACCGTTATATAAGCCCACATTAAAACTCAATTTGATTTTTTATTATAGGACAATCTTTCGCCTCATCTTTGTCTGTTTAAAGAAAAAGGACGATATGAAAGAAATAGGATAATTTGTACCCTTTGGCTTGCTCTTTTGCAAACGTATTCCCAATACGTTTTAAGCATGCGGCACTCGCCTTAAGGTCGAAATATAAACGGGGCGAGGCCGGACTACGTCACATACCGCAGGGCGGGGGCACAGATCAGATTCACCTATCATGAATTCATCTGCGCGATAAAACTGCGCATGCAAATTTACCGCACTATGAACTACATCGTGCGGGACATGAAGGTGTCGACGACCCGCTAGCTTCACCCGCTTGAAAACACCCGCAAGCGACGGCAGCGTGAAAAGCAATTGGCCTCCGGCGAAACCTCTGCGGAGTTTTCGATCTCCGTATTTGTCGAACTGCCAGTTCTGCCACGCCGCCACTTCCTGCCCGCCGAGATCGTTCCTCAAGCCGCACAGCAGCCCGCCTTCTAAGACCTCAGAGTTCGCCATCGAAGGCGACCTGCCCAGACTCCTCACAATCGGCTTGCATGAGGCCCCGCGCTCCAGCATCCTCTGGACCGTGTCCCTCTCGTACCTGGTGAGCGAGCCCGCCGTTGGCCCTCGGATGAAGCTACCGATCGAGACGGGGCGTATTGTTAGCGTCGGAATAATTTAGCCAAATATAGTCGGCCGAGATTGACCAATCCCG
>USCS01000026.1 GCA_900552875.1 uncultured Collinsella sp.
TTCGAGATGAGGGTCAAGACGCCGGCGCCCGACGGGGAGACGGCGAGTTAGCCGGCAGGTCGGCATGTCAATCCTGGTCTAACAGAGCCTTTTTTAATCCCCGTCCCAGAAAAATCATCCGACAGGCGAAAGTAGTCAAAAAAGCCCCGTCCCAAAAAGACTGGCCTGACGCTGTGCCACGAAAGGGGCCTATCTACTACGTTTAAGCCGCAGAGGTCAACCATGGCCGGCTTTTTCAAAAAACGGCAAGCTCTCTACCTGCACTGATAATTTCCCAAATTCCAGGATGGTCGAGGGTTTTCCGTTAAACGTAGTAGATTGCCGCATTTCATGGCAGACGGTCCGATCCAAGGCACAAGGCGGCCAGCCTCGATTGGCCATTCTCGAAGTTGCGGTGGAATACGGACTGAATTGGCGCCTTAAAGGCAAAAACACTCCGTATTTCACCGCAACTTATCGAGGGGATGGGTTTTAGAGGCGGGCGAGGTCGTAGGCTTGGGCGGCTGCCTCGCCGGCGCAGATGAGGTTGGTTGTGGCCTCTTGCACACCGAGCGCCTGGTCGAGGGGCATGGGCTTGCGACAGATCGGCAGCACCAGGTCGACACCCTGTTCGTACACCGCATCTAGGTTGTCGGCGCGACCGCCAACGACGGCGGCCACCGGCTTGCCATATCGCTTCGCGCGACGAGCCACACCCACTGGCGCCTTACCGGCGGCGGACTGCTCGTCCATATTGCCCTCACCCGTTATGACCAGGTCGACATCGCGCACGCGCTCGTCAAATCCCACGAGATCGAGCACCGTCTCCACGCCCGAACGCAGCTCCGCACAGAGCGCCAGCAACGCCGCGCCCAAGCCACCGGCAACGCCCGCGCCGGGCACGCCGAGCACCGAGCCAAATGTCCGCGCACCCTCGGGCACGCGCAGTAACCCCTGAGCCCGTGCCTCGGCAATCGCCGCATCGAGCAGGCGACCGTAGTCGACCATCCAGCTGTCGCACCTGCTCAGCGCCTCGGCATCATCCGTCGGTAGGCCCTTCTGCCCACCGAACACCGCTAGGGCGCCTCGGCGTCCCACAAGCGGATTCTCGACATCGGAAAGCACCACGACACGCGCGCCGTTCAGCGCCCGAAGCGCTGGCGCCAAATCGATACTCACCACGTGTTCGAGACCCGCGAGACCGGGAGCGATATCGCGGCCGTGCTCATCGACAAGGCGCGCGCCCAGCGCCTGCAGCATACCGGCGCCACCGTCGTTGGTGGCGCTGCCGCCCAAGCCAATATAGATAGTCTTTGCCCCGGCACGAACCGCACGGAGCATCAGCCCGCCCACGCCATAGGTTGTAGCAGCCAGCGCCGACGACTCCGTGCAAGGCGAGTACCCGATGCCCGCGGCTTCGGCCATCTCAATAACAGCTGACTCATGCTCGACATCAACCAGCATCCGGGCAGGCACACGCTCGCCCAAGGGACCTGCAACCTCGCAGGTCACAAGCTCGCCACCGCAGGCGGCAACGGCGTCGAGCGTTCCCTCGCCACCATCTGCCAGCGGCAACGTGGCCACTTGGGCATCGGGCCAAACGCGGCGCACGCCTTCGGCAACCGCCGCCTCCGCCTGCGCACTCGACACGCTGCCCTTAAAGGAATCAATCGCCAACAGCACACGGCGGGGCCGGCGGCACGCAGGACCAAAGTCAACCGCCGTGCCAGCATCCTCACCGGCACCTGCAAGCGCTGCGGCGTGAGCGGCGTGTGCTTCAAGATTGGCCCCACAACCGCAATCAGCGCCGCCCGCTCCGCGCAGCCCACTAAAATAGCCGCTCAACACCTCACGACACTCATCCGCCAGCACGCCGACAT
This sequence comes from uncultured Collinsella sp., assembly GCA_900552875.1. Classification (GTDB taxonomy): domain Bacteria; phylum Actinomycetota; class Coriobacteriia; order Coriobacteriales; family Coriobacteriaceae; genus Collinsella. The sequence goes on from USCS01000026.1 coordinate 1,860, forward strand.
GTACGTTAAACCGATGATTCAGGCGCGAATCGGCATTCAGGTCATACAGCGAACCCAGCGCGCCCGCCTTGGCATCAGCCGCGCCATACACGCAGCGCCCCACGCGCGCGTTAACCATAAGCCCCGCACACATGCAGCATGGCTCGAGCGTCACGTAGACCGTGCAATCGGAAAGGCGCCAGCGACCGAGCGACCGAGCGGCAGCGCACAGGGCCGCGAACTCTGCATGAGCCGAAGGATCCTGGTCGAGCTCGCGACGATTATGCGCCCGCGCGACAATCTCACCCGCGCGCACCACCACGGCACCAATCGGCACCTCGCCCACCTCAGCGGCGGCGCGCGCCTCGGCCAGCGCCTCGCGCATGAACTTCTCGTCGATTTCGGTGATCGTCATCGTTCGCCTTCCCTGTTGCAAATTCAAAACGATGCTATCATTACGACTCACGGAGAGATGGCAGAGCGGTTGAATGCGGCGGTCTTGAAAACCGTTGAGCGCGAGAGCGTTCCGGGGGTTCGAATCCCCCTCTCTCCGCCACTTCTAGTGATGTACCGGCGTCATGGTTCGCTCGAATAGAGCATCGACCACGTCGGCCATCTCGGGTCGACGCTCGAGATCGTGACCCGACTCCCACCATATCGTGAAAAGTCGAATAATACCGCCGGCGACAAACTCTGACGTCGTCTCGAGTGACACGGGAGCCAGGGCATCCTCGGCAAGCACATTCATCACACGCTCGCGGATGGAACGGGCAATGCGGTCGCAAATAACGTTGGTCAACATGCCCGACATGCTGCTAGCCAAAATGTTATCCATGAGCTGCTCGTGCGCCAGAATCAAATCCATGGCATCGTCCAAAATCGCATGTCGAAGCGCGTGCACGTCCTCGGCAGACACCGCGCCGGCCTCATCGGGCTGTTTTTGCGGCAAGCCCGACATGAGCTCATCGATATAAAAGGCGAAGTAATCGTTTTTATCGCGAAAGTGCTTATAGAACGTCGTGCGGCGAATCATGGCACGGTCGCAAAGCATAGCAACCGTCAGGTCCTCAAAACGATGCTCCTCGAGAAGCTCGGTGAAGGCATCGAACAGGGCGCGGTAGGTTTTCTTAATGCGAAGGTCCACTGGTATCGCCATCCTCAGGGCAAAGACAACACTCGTCAATCTGTCGCATATCTTACACCTGTACCTCGCGCGCTTTGCCCCGGTGCCAACCCCGCCGAAAACATAACGCTTGCCGGAAAGTTCGGCACGGCAAAACGTTGCGGGTATACTAGTAGCGTTATACCAACGGCAGCTGGCGCATGCCGCCGCGGCCATTCGAAACGGAGACATCATGATTACCGTCATCATCGGCATCGTTGTTGTCATTGTGATTGTCTGCGCCATCGCCGGCATTTACAACAACATGGTCACCAAGCGTAACCGCATCGATAACGCCTGGCAGAACATCGATACGCAGCTGCAGCGCCGCAACGACCTGATCCCCAACCTGGTCGAGACTGTCAAGGGCTACGCCAAGCACGAGCAGGAGACGCTCTCCGCCGTGATCAGCGCGCGTAACACCGCCGTCAAGGCCACCACGCCCGAGGCCAAGATGGAAGCCGACAACGTGCTGACCGGTGCGCTGCGTCAGCTCTTCGCCGTAGCCGAGGCCTATCCCGATCTTAAGGCAAACACCAACTTTACGCAGCTGCAGGCATCGCTCGAGGATACCGAGAACAAGATTAGCTATGCACGCCAGAGCTACAACGATTGCGTGCTCAGCTACAATAACGCCATTCAGACGTTCCCGGCTGTCATCTTTGCCGGCATCTTCCAGTTTAAGGAGCGCCAGGGCTTCGAGGCCGCCGAAGCAGCCCGCCAGGCCCCGACCGTCAAGTTCTAGTAGTTTGACAGCGCATCCTTAATCGGCCAAATGCATAAACCGCCCCGTCGAATTCATACTTCGGCGGGGCGGTTTCCTTTTTCGCGAAGGTCACCCTCAGGGCGCAGAGCATTTTCAGGAGTATTCAACATAACCAAGAGCTTCGGGCGCCACGATAAATGCCAAAGACCGCGAATATCCCTGCAAATCAAACGCTGCCAGCCCATAACCCCGCCCATCATTCGTAGAAAACATCGAGAAATCCCGATTTTTTGCCCGAGGTCGGTATGCAGGGGCCTTCGATTGCAGAATACTCGCAAAAATGCACGTCGCCACCACCCCCACATGGCGCGAACCAAAACAAAAGCGCGGCCTTCCTTTCCGGCGCACTCCGCGGGACGAAAAAACCTCCGCCGCACGAAGTGCGCAGCGGAGGTTCTTTCATGTCCGAGGACGCGCCGGAAAGGAAGGTCGCCCTCGGGCCGGACAGCTAAGACAGCTTACGCGACGGTGTAAACCCAGTTGTGCTTATCCTCAACAGCACCAGACTGGATACCAGTCAGGGTCTCGCGGAGCTTCTTCATCACAGGACCGATCTCGGTGTAGCCAGCCGGGAAGGTCACGGTCTCGTCGGCGCCGTAAACCTTGTTGTCGATCTCGCCAACCGGGGAGATGACGGCAGCGGTGCCGCACAGGCCGCACTCGACAAAGGTACCGGCCTTGACCTCGGCCCACTCGACGGGACGTTGGTCAACGGTCATGCCCAGGTCCTGAGCAACCTGAACGAGCGAACGACGGGTGATAGAGGGCAGGATGGAGTCGGTGTGCGACTGCGGAACGACGAGCGTGCCATCCTCTTTCACGAACAGGACGTTGGCGCCACCGGTCTCCTCGACATAGGTGCGGGACTCGGAGTCGAGATACAGGTTCTCGGCATAGCCCTCGCGATGGGCCTCCATCGTGGGCTTGAGGGACATGGCGTAGTTCAGGCCGGCCTTGATATTGCCGGTGCCGTGCGGTGCGGCGCGGTCATACTCGGAAACGCGCAGCTTAACGGGCTTGAGACCACCCTTAAAGTACGGACCGACCGGGGTCACGAGAATGCGGAACGTGTACTCAGGAGCGGGAGCCACGCCGATCACGTCACCGGAGCCGATCATAAACGGACGCACGTACAGGGTCGCGCCGGAACCGAAGGGCGGAACCCAGGCGGCGTTGGCAGAAACGACCTGCTTGACGGCCTCAACGAACTTGTCCTTGGGGAACGGGGGCATCTCGAGGCGCTGGGCAGAGTTATACATGCGCTCGGCGTTCATGTCGGGACGGAAGCAGACGATGCTGCCGTCCTCGGCGGTGTAGGCCTTCAGGCCCTCAAAGACCTCCTGGCAGTAATGGAAGATGCCGCCGCACTCGGAGACATGCAGGGTGTGATCGGTGGTCAGGCCACCCTCGTCCCACTCGCCGTCCTTCCAATGGGCCTCGTAGCTGTAATCGGTCTTCATGTAGCCAAAGCCGAGGCTACCCCAATCGATATCCTTCTTCTCGACAGTCATATGTCGCTCCTTACATACACAGTTGCAAACTCGCGAACCCGCACGCAAGGACCGAGGCCGACCGCGTCGCAACGTCGCACGCCCGGAGCGTAGAGCCGGACGGGACACGCAAACAGCATCAAAGCCGATGGCACGTCGATTCGCATGCACGAGATTGTACTCCGCACGCGCGTCGGATAAAACGTTTTTCTTTAACTAACTAAAGTATTTTCATTTGACCGAAGCTGAAGAGGCCCGCCACCGTAAGCGGTGACGGGCCTCAACTGCACGGTTTGCGCGCTGGCTCGAGCTACGCGTTCTTTTTGCCCAGCTTAGCCTTAACCAGACCGACCACGGTCGGGATGATCGACACGGCAACGATGCCGACGATCAGCAGCTCAAAGTGCTCCTGCACAAAGGGGATGCCGCCAAAGAAGTAGCCCAGCAGCGTAAAGAGCGTCGACCAGGTAATGCCGCCCAGCACGTTAAAGATAACGAAGTTACGCCAGTGCATGCCGCCCATGCCGGCGATAAAGGGCACAAAAGTGCGGATAAACGGGAAGAAACGGCCCAGGAAAATAGCCAGGTGGCCCCACTTGTCCAAGAAGTCCTCGGACTTTTTAATGCGCTCGGGCGTCATGGCCTTGACCTTGCCCGAAGCGATGATCTTTTTGCCAAAGAAGTGACCGATCATAAAGTTGCACTGATCACCCAAGATGGCAGCCGCCCATGCGACGGCCAGCAGGGCCACGATGTTAAAGCCACCGTTGTGGGCAAAGAAGCCCGAAGCAAACAGCAGTGAATCGCCAGGAAGGAACGGGAAGAACACCACGCCCGTCTCGATAAAGATGATCAGGAACACGCAGCCGTAGGCCATAAGCGGGCCGGCGGCGATCCAGCTGGCGATCGCGGTGCGCGGATCCTTAAGCAGCTCGGCGATAAAATTGATGAAACCCATGAAGTAAAACCTCTCAGTTGTGGGCGCGGATACGTCCAAGTTGACCAGTATACGGTTGCGGTGCCCCCTCGTGCGCAACCCCACAAAAGCATGACTCCATTACCAGCAAGTTTGCATAACTGACATCTGTAGCGCAATGGCTCCAAGATTGTCCTCCCTAATCCCTAGCAAATCGCTATACTTTATTGAATCGCATTGCCATGGCGCTAAGGGAGGGCGGCCGGTGAGCTTTATCAATACCATTCGCGAGGATATCAAGACCGTCCAGGCGCAAGACCCCGCTGCACAAAACGGTCTGGTCATCTTCCTTTCCTATCCTGGCCTGCACGCCAAGTGGAACCACGTGCCCGAGCACTGGCTCTGGGAGCACGGTCATCGCTCGCTCGCCCGCGTGCTCTCGCAAATCACCCGCCACATCACCGGCGTCGAGATTCATCCCGCGGCACAGATCGGCAAGCATTTCTTTATCGACCATGCCATGGGCGTCGTCATCGGCGAGACCACCATTGTGGGCGACAACTGCGTGCTCTACCAGGGCGTTACGCTCGGCGGCACCGGCAACGAGACCGGCAAACGCCACCCAACGCTCGGCGATAACGTCACCGTGGGCACGGGCGCCAAGGTGCTCGGCAACATCCGCATCGGCAACAACGTCAAGATCGGCGGCAACTCGGTCGTCGTCAAGGACGTGCCCGACAACTGCACCGTCGTGGGCGTGCCGGGACGCATCATCAAGCGCAACGGCTGCCGCGTGTTCGAGGAGAGCTTCGACGCCAAGCAGCATCGCGAGTACATGCCCGATGACGCTGCCGAGCAGAGTGCCCTCAACCGCCAAGGCATCACCGAGAACGCCCGCCGCGTCAAAGAACTCGAGCGAGAGGTGGCCGAGCTCAAAGCCCTCGTCGCCAAGCTCGTGGACGAGCGCTAGGAACGCAAGCGGCACAAAACGACATCGGCATCAACGCAAGAAGGCGCGCCAGGGAATCCATCCCCGGTGCGCCTTTCTTTTTGATGTGACATGCGGGACTGTCCCTTTGTCACATTATGCGAACTGACTCAGATAGAGGTCGGCATAAGCGCCCTCGGCTGCGAGCAGCTCCTTATGCGTGCCCTGCTCGATAATGTTGCCGTGATCCATGACCAAGATCAGGTCGGCATCCACAATCGTCGACAGGCGGTGTGCGATCACAAAGCTCGTGCGCCCGCGCATAAGCGCATCCATGGCACGACCGATGGCAAGCTCGGTACGCGTGTCCACGCTTGAGGTCGCCTCGTCCAGAATGAGAATCGCCGGGTTGTTGAGCAGCACGCGAGCGATGGTCAGCAGCTGACGCTGGCCCTGGCTGATGCTCTCGGCATCGTTGGCCACGCGCGTGTCGTAGCCCTGCGGCATGGTGCGCACAAAGAAGTCGACCTGCGCGGCGCGCGCAGCCGCCACGATCTCGTCGCGCGTCGCCTCGGGGCAGCCGTAGGCGATATTCTCGGCAATCGTGCCGTCGAACAGCCAGGCGTCCTGCAGCACCATGCCAAACTGCTGCCGTAGCTCGCCGCGGTCCATGCGGCTCGTATCCACGCCGTCGAGCGTAATACGCCCGCCGTCAATCTCGTAGAAGCGCATGAGCAGGTTGATGAGCGTCGTCTTGCCTGCGCCCGTGGTTCCCACCACGGCAATCTTCTGGCCCGGCTCGGCGGTAAACGACACGTCGCGCATAAGCGGCTTGTCGGGCGAATAACCAAAGCGCACATGCTCAAAGGAGACGCGGCCCTCCACGCGACCCGGCAGCTTGGCGGCCTTGTCCGGCAGCGGATCGGCCTCCATCTCGGGCTCATCGAGCAGGTCGAACACGCGCTCTGCACTCGCCAGCGCGCTCTGCAGCGAGTTGAAGGTAAACGACAACTGCGTCATGGGCTCGGACGCCTCGTAGATAAACTGGAAGAACGCCTGGAACACGCCGACGGTCATGTGACCGGCAACCAGCATGCTGCAGCCCACAAGCGCAATAACGATCTGCGCCAAACGGCCGATAAAGCGCACCGCGGGGCCGACAGCATTGATCATAAAGTCGGCCTTGGTGCTCACACGAGCCAATTCCTTCGAAGCCTCGTGCACCTCAGCGGAGCTCTGACGTTCGCGGTTAAACGCGCGGATCACCAGACGGCCCGAATAGCCTTCCTCGACCGCACTCGTAATCTTGGACACCCACTCCTGGCGCTCGCCCGTCACATCGTGTGTGCGGCGCGAGACGACCTTCGTCACCAGCAGCGACAGTGCCGTAAAGAACAGAAAGACGAGCGTAAGCTGCACGCTGAACACGAACATCACGCTCACAGCACCAACAACCGTGCCGATTGACACGAGCAGCTGCAGCAATCCGCGCTGCATGCTCTCGGACATCTTGTCCAGGTCGTTGGTCGCGCGGCTGACGACCTCGCCGGGACGATGCGCGTCAAAATAGGCGAGCGGCAGACGGTTGAGCTTTTGCGCGATGCGGTTGCGCAGGCGCAGATTGAGGCGTTCGGCCACGCTCGACATCAAAAAGCTCTGGAGCGCGTAGAACGAGGCGGCGGCCGTCCAAATCAAAAAGTAGATGAAGATAGTCCTGCCGCAGTTCTCCCAGGTGATGCTGAAGGTGGCGTTGTTGACAAACGCTACCTGAATGTGGCCCCACAGCTCATCGATCACGCGGGCGCTATATGCCGGCGCGGCAGTGTTAAAGATGACATAGAACACAATGCTCGCGAACACGATATAGAAGCGCCAATGGTCGCCGGCAGCCTCACTCCACAGGCGGCGCACCGTCGCCCAGGTATCCCGAGGTGTCTCGTCCTCGTCTTCGTCGTCCACGTCGCGCATACGCTCTGCCTCGGCGCGTGCGCGCTCGTCCTCGGCACGTTCGTTTTCCTCGTAGAGCGCTTGGCGGCGAGCCTCGCACTCGGCTGCAGCCTTGGCCGCGTCATCCAGCTCGGTCGACGCGACAGCCGTTTCCTCGACCAGTCCCGCGGCAGCGGCGTCATCAACGCCGCCCTGCTTCTTGAGCTCCTCGGTCATGCTACTCACCTCCCTTCATCTGCGATTCCGCGATGGCACGGTACACCTCGCAGGTTTCCATAAGCTCGCCATGCGTGCCCAGACCCACAACCTCGCCATCCTTGAGCACGACGATCTGGTCGGCGTGCAAGATCGTCGAGATGCGCTGCGCGATGATGAGCACCGCAGCGTCACGCGTCTCGTCTTGCAACGCATGGCGCAGGGCGGCATCGGTCTTAAAGTCCAGGGCCGAAAAACTGTCATCGAAGATATATAGATTGGCATGCTTCATGAGCGCACGGGCGATTGCCAAACGCTGGCGCTGGCCGCCCGAAAAGTTCGTACCGCCCTGCGCCACCGGGGTATCGAGCCCCTGCGGCTGATCGAGCACAAAGGTGCTCTGGGCAACCTGGAGCGCATGAAGCATGTCGGCCTCAGTCGCGTCTTCGTTGCCAAAGCGTAGATTGCTTGCCACGGTGCCCGAGAACAGCCACGCCTTCTGCGGCACATAGGCAATGCGCCCGCGGATTTCGTCTTGCGTAAGCTCGCGCAGGTCCATACCATTCAGGCGAATGGAGCCCTTGGTGGCATCGTGGAAGCGCAGCAGAAGCTTGGCCACCGTCGATTTGCCCGAGCCTGTCGAGCCAACGATCGCAGTCGTCTGACCGCGACGGCAGGCAAAGTTCAGGTCGCACAGGGTGTCCTCGTCGGCATCGTCAAAGCGAAACGACATGTGGTCGAACACGGCCACCGCATCGGCTTCGTCTTGGGGCTCGCGCGCCCCGTCATCCAGCGTGCGCTCGCCATCGACGATGCTCGGCTCAATCTCCAACACCTGCTGCGCACGGTTCAGGCACGCGGCAGCACGCGGCAGCGTCAGTACCACCATCTGGGCCATCATCACAAAGAACAGGATCAGAATTGCATACTCCAGCACCGCCGAGATACTCGCAATCTGCATGGCGTGGGCACCTACGCGGTTGCCGCCCACCCACAGCACCGCCACCTCGGCGATGTTCATCAAAAAGAAGCTTGAGCTGTCGAGGCCCACAAACAGGTGGTTGACTTTGATGGCGTTGGCGGCGTATTCGCTAAACACCTCGTCCAGACGCCGTTCCTCGTGGCGCTCCTTGTTAAACGCACGGATGACGCGCACGCCCACAATATTTTCGCGCAGCACCACGTTCATGCGGTCGATAAAGCCCTGTAGGCGCATAAAAATCGGCGCCGCGTTGGCAACCGTAAAGACCGCCGCCACCAGCACAATCGCAACGACTACGCCCAGAAGCGTGCCCATGGCGGGATCGATAAACCAGGCGAAGATGATGCCCGCCACAGCCAAAAACGGCACGGGCAGCACCAGCTGAATCGTCTGCAGAATCGCCTGCTGAATCACGTTGATGTCGTTGAGCGAGCGCGTGATCATCGATCCGGTGCCAAAGCGCTCAAAATCGCTGGCCGCGAGCTCGAGCGATTTGTCGTACACGGCATTGCGGATATCGCAAGCCACGTTGGCGGCCAGGCGCGCCGAAAGATAGCAGCCCAGCACCGTGCCGCCGCTAGCCATGCTGGTCGCGATAAACATGTATAGGCCGTTGCGTAAAATGTAGTCGACATCGCCCGTGGCAATACCGGTGTTGACCATGTTCGCCAGCATCGTGGGAACCAACAGCGTACCGACGTTATCCACCAGCAGCACCAGCAGCGTCACTGCGACAAGCCCTCGATATGGCTTTAGAAACCTCATTAACAGTCGCACGACTCCCCCTCACCTTGATTCTCGGCTTGGCTCTCGGCAGCGATATGCTGCTTAAAGGCATCGCACTCATCGCCGAGCACCTGAGAGAATTTGCCGATCAAGCGCATAATCTCGCGCTGCTCACATGGCTCAAGCGCGCCAAAGGCTCGCTGCTCGGCCTTGAGTGCCGGCAGCGCATAACGCTCGGCAAATCGCCTGCCCTCTTCGGTCAGGCTCACAACCTTGTTCTTACGGCTGCCTTCGGCAAACTCCAACGTTGCGAAGCCCCGCGCCGTCAAGGTTTTAATTGCCGAGTTGATGGTCTGCTTGCTGTAGAACCATTCGCTTGTCAGACGGCTTACGGCAATACTGCCGCCCGCCGTGCTGGTGTCGACGAGCATCCAATAGGCGCAGTCCGAAAGGCCGCAGGCGCGCGAGAACTCCGAATAGATATGGTCGAGTCCATTGAGCAACCGATCGAAGTCGACCAGCGTAACCGCACTATTCATCTATCCCACCATTCAATTGTCCGATTTTTGACCAATTATGTGCCTCTAGATTAGTCCGAGTTTTGACTATCGTCAACAGGCTCTCCGCAAATGTGTGCATTTTTATGGCCTATCGGCAGAAAAAGACCGCCGGCGCGGGGGCGGCGCCAGCGGTCACGTGAAAATCGAGTTTTATTGCCTGTTAAGCGGCGACGGCCTCATAGACCGTAGCGCCCGAGAAGCTGTCATGCAGGCTCTTGCCGGCAATCCACGGCAGCTCGACGACCTCGCAGACCGTGTTGACCAGCTCGGAACAGTCAGTAAAGTGGCCCTTGTCGTTGAGGGCCTCGCAATCCTGAACACGCCAATAGCCATCGGTGTGCGTGATGTAGTACTCGTGATCGTTGATCGACACGAAAGCGCGCGTCTTGGAACGCAGCAGCTTCAGAAATCCTTCGAAATCGGTCTCGACGACATCTCCAGCCTGGAACATGATGTTACCTCCTGGCCCGGCCCCACCACGGCGCATTGATAAACGTTGGTACTCCTTTAGTAAAACCTTTATCAAAGGTTATGCGTTCGTCATTTAGGCAAGTGGTAAAAAACCGCAGGGTAGACGGGATAAAACGTTTAACCATCCCATTTGTTTGTCACATTCTGAAGGTACTTTTATGCAAACCTACTTTCCCAATTGGAATCTATCCTTTTGGCCGGGCAATTGACCGTCTATCGTTTGAGCCCGACGGGTATGAACGGGACATCTGCAACGCCACCGCAAGGAGACACCATGGAGACTATCGAAGCACTCATTCACCGTCGCAGCTGCCGCAACTACAGCGATCGTCCCGTCGAGGCCGAAAAGCTTGCACGTATTATCGAAGCCGGCCAATATGCACCGAGCGGCATGGGCCGCCAGCCGGTGACGTTTGTCGCCGTCACCGACCCCGCGACCATCGAGCGTCTCTCACAGCTCAACGCCCAGGTCATGGACAGCAACAGCGACCCCTTCTATGGCGCCAAGACCGTTGTGGTGGTGCTGGTTGACCGCAGCGTGCCCACACATCTGGAAGACGGCTCGCTCGCCATGGGCAACTTGCTCAACGCCGCCTATGCACTGGGTGTCGATTCGTGCTGGATTCACCGCGCGCATGAGGTCTTTGACTCGCCCGAGGGCCTGGAGCTGCTGGCCAGCTGGGGCCTGCCCGCCGACGGCAGCCTGCGCGGTGTCGGTAACTGCATTCTTGGCTACGCCGAGGACACGCTACCCGAGCCCAAACCCCGCCGCGACAACATCATCTACGTAAGGTAATTAGTTCCGCCGTTCTACCGAACGGCGGG
>USCS01000027.1 GCA_900552875.1 uncultured Collinsella sp.
GAGCCGCAAGACGATGATCCGCTCATTTGGGAAGCCGCCCATATTGTGGTGGAATCGCAGCTTGGCTCCACATCTGGCCTGCAACGCCGTCTGAAGGTTGGCTATGCACGTGCCGGGCGTATTATGGACATGCTGGAAGAAAAGGGTGTCGTCGGACCGCCCGACGGTTCCAAGCCGCGCGAGGTCCTGTTGGACGAGGAGGGGCTTGCCGCGCTGGAATCTGTCGACGCCGAGATGGCACGTGAAGATCGTGAGTTTGGAGGATTCTGATGGCTGCACGCTTTGGTGACATGCTGCTCGAGCAGCGTCGCCGAATGGGCCTTTCCATTCAGCAGGTCGCCAACACCATCAAAATCAGGCCGCAGATCATCGAGTTTTTCGAGACCGGTAACTTTGCTTCGATGCCGCCGCGTGGCTATGCGCAGGGCATGATTTCGAGCTATGCTCGCTTTTTGGGCCTCAATCCGCGCGAGGTCGTCAATGCCTACTTTGACGACCTGATGGCATACGAACGCGAGACGTCGCAGCAGGGCGGTCGTTTTCAGGACGCCGCCGGCTACGTCAATTCGCGTTCCTCGGTCGATAACGGGCGCTTCCTGATGGTTCAGGGCGGTCGTTCGACCCGCTATGGACAGCGTCCTCAGCAGGCCGGTTATATTACCGAGACGGGTTCGGGCGAGGAGATTCGCTCACAGCGTGACCGGTTCCGCAGTACGCCGATGCCCGAGGACCGTGCGCTTCCCGCTGCTCGCGGCGTGGCGCGTGACCCTCGTGCCGGCTACGGCGACGGCGGTTATTCCGATCGCGGTTACCGTGGTGCCTCTACGGGACGCTCTCGCGGTGGCTATGCGGATGCCGATACCACACAGGTGACGCCGCGTCTTCGCTCTCAATCACAGCCGTATGGCCAGCGCTCCTTGGCTCCGCGTTCGGGCCAGCGTGGCTATCAAGGCCGCGGTGAACTTGCGCCCCGTTCGGGTCAGCACAGCCTTCAGGGCCAGGGTGGCTATCGCGGCCGATCCGATAGCAATCGTGGCCGTATGCCTCAGGGAGGCGGCCGCAGCAGTTCCAGTCGTGGACGCGGCGGATCCCGTACTCCTCAAAACAATGGGCTCGATCCGCGTATCGTTTACGCCGGCATCGGTGCCGTGGCGTTGCTGCTGATTGTGCTCATCGTGGTGCTCCTGCGTGGCTGCGGCTCCTCGGCGCCCGAGTCGACGCCCGAGACGCCCGTTGCCACCAAGACGACGACCAAGAAGTCTTCTAAGAAGACCGAAACGGTCGACGAGGACGAAGATACCGATGAGGCGACGGATGAGTCGACTGATTCGGACGCTACCAAGACGACGGCCAAGAAGGAAGAGAACGAGGTCACGAAGGTCAAAGTCTCCGTTGCCAAGGGAAAGACCGCGTGGATTGAGGTCAAGGTCGACGGCAAGTCGGTCTATGGCGCCCAAGCGACTGGCCCCTTTGAGCAGGAGTACACGCCCGAGTCCTCGATCGAGATCACCACGTCCAAGCCTTCCGATGTCACCGTTACCAAGAACGGTGAAAAGGTCCGTTACGATACCAAGACCTCCGGCGTGGCGCGTGTGACGATCACCGTTCCCAAGAAGGAGACGACTGATTCCGAGAATGGTGAAAGTTCTGATGGTACTGACACCACCGATGGTACCGATACCACCGATGGTACTGATACCACCGACGGTACCGATGCCCAGTCCACGGATGGCGCCGATACCGCAACTGACGGTCAGACGCCCACCGATTCTACCGACTATTCGTACGATAGCTACTAAGCCGCTCGTACGCGAAAGGAAACATCATGGCTAAAGATTCCAGCTTCGACGTCGTGTCCGAGGTCAACATGCAAGAGGTCGACAACGCCTTTCAGCAGACCACGCGCGAGATTTCCCAGCGCTATGACCTCAAGGATTCCGGCGCCACGATCGAGCTTTCGAAGGGCGACAAGCTCTTTACGATCAACGCCCCGGCCGACTTTGTCTCCAAGCAGATTGTCGACGTGCTAAGCTCCAAGCTCATCAAGCGCGGCATTGATCTTAAGGCCGTCTCGTGGGATGCTCCTCAGGCGGCATCGGGCGGCACCGTGCGCGTGCTCGGCCATATCGTCGAGGGTATCGACCAGGCGACCGCCAAGAAGATCAACAAGGACATCAAGGACCAAAAGCTCAAGGTCAAGGTGACCATCGAGGCCGACAAGCTGCGTGTTTCCTCTGCTTCGAAGGACGCGTTGCAGACCGTGATCCAGTTCCTGCGCGACCAGGACTACGGCCAGCCGCTGCAGTTCACCAACTACCGCTAATATCATTTGAAAGGACCGCTCTCCAACATGGATACACCGTTGGGCTCCGTGCTCTACATCACCCTCGGGTGCGCTAAGAACGAGGTTGACACCGACCGCATGCGTTCTCTTTTGACCGCCGCAGGCTACGAGGAGGCATTCGACCCGCAGGATGCCGATATCGCCATCGTCAATACATGCTCGTTCCTCGCCTCCGCAACGTCCGAGAGCATCGAGACCACGCTCGAGCTCGCCAACGAGGTTCAGGATGGCGTTCGTTCTTGCCCCATCGTCATGTGCGGCTGTGTGCCGTCGCGCTATGGCGACGACCTGCCTGACGAGCTGCCCGAGGTCGCTGCCTTTGTGAAGGCCGACGAGGAGGACGGCATTGTGGCGGTCATCGATGGCGTGCTGGGTGTCGAGCGTGAGATCGCGGCCTATATCCCTCAGGTCAAGCGTACCGTCGAGGGCGCCGTTGCTTACGTCAAGATTTCCGATGGCTGCAACCGCTTCTGCAGCTTCTGCATGATCCCCTATATTCGCGGTCGCTATCATTCGCGCAATGCCGAGAGCATTATCTCCGAGGTACGCGACCTGGTTGCCGGCGGTGTGCGCGAGATCGTGCTGATCGGTCAGGACACGGGTATTTGGGGCACCGACTTTACTGACGAGGATGTCGCCGAGGGCTTGCCGCGCAATCTGGCGCAGCTGCTGCGTGCCGTCGCCGAGGCCGTGCGCCCGCACAACGTCTGGGTCCGCGTGCTCTACCTGCAGCCCGAGGGCATGACTGACGAACTCATCGAGACGATACGCGATACGCCCGAGGTGCTGCCCTATATCGATATCCCCGTGCAGCACTGCGACGCGCGCATCCTCAAGGCCATGCGTCGCTCCGGTTCGCGCCAGGAGCTCGAGGATCTGTTCCGCGACCTTCGCGAGCGCATCCCCGGTATCGTGATTCGCTCCACGGCCATGGTCGGCTTCCCGACCGAGACCGACGACGAGTTTCGTGATCTTATCGACTTTATGGACACCGTCGGCTTTGACTACACGAGCGTCTTTGCCTACTCGCAGGAGGAGGGCAGCCTGGCCGCTAAGATGGAGGGTCAGGTCGACGAAGAGGTCAAGCTCGAGCGCGCCCAGGAGGCCATGGACCTGGCCGAGTCGCTCGGTTTTGCCGCCACCGCCGCACATGTGGGCGAGCGCGCCCAGGTGATCGTCGACGGTATCGAAGAAACCGAGGACGGCGCCGAGCTGATCGGCCATGCCTGGTTCCAGGCGCCCGATTCCGATGGCGCGGTGCATCTGGATGCCAGCGAGGCATCTGTGGGCGATATTCTGACTGTCGAGTTTACCGATAGCTTCTGCTATGAGCTTATCGGTCATGTTGTGGAGTAGGAGAGCGTCGTGGCTAACGAGAGCAATAAGGAACTGACGAGTGTCTGGACGCCCGCCAACATCGTGACGTGCGTGCGCATCGTCTTTATCCCGGTGTTCATGATCGTGTCGGCGCTTTCTCACACGAGTGTTGCCGGTACGGATTGGAGCATCTTTGACGGTCCGCTCGCCGCCGCTGCCTTCATTCTGTATGTGATCCTGTCGTGCACCGATAAGGTCGACGGTTATCTGGCACGCTCGCGCAACGAGATCACCGATTTCGGCAAGTTCTTGGACCCCATCGCCGACAAGCTGCTGGTGTTCTCGGCCCTGCTGCTGTTCTTGGATTTTGGCGCCGTAACCGTGTGGTCCGTGTTTATTATCCTGTTCCGCGAGCTGCTGGTGAGCGCCCTACGCATGGTTGCGAGTGCGGCCGGCGTGGTTGTTGCGGCCGATAAGCTCGGCAAGTACAAGACGGCAACCACGATGGTCTCCATCTGCGGTTACCTGTGCGTTTTTGCTATGGCCGGCTTGCACCTTGGCCCGGTGGCGCTGACGCTCGGCATCTACTCGGTGTCGCGCTTCCTGTATGCCGTTGCCGTTGTCTTGACCGTTATCTCGGGCGCCCAGTACTTCTGGAACTGCCGCAAGATCGTCTTTTCGGTCTAGGTCCTGGTGGGTATGACGGTCTCTTTTGAGCAGATTTCCGCACACAATGAGGAGCTGGCGCGCGATATTGTCGAGCGCGCGAGCGCTCGGGGCGTGACGGTTTCGACGGCTGAGTCGCTGACGGCGGGTATGATCGCCTCGACGATTGCGGATATCCCGGGCGCCTCGGCGGTGTTGCGTGGCGGTGCGGTGACTTACTGCGATGAGATTAAGCATCGCGTTCTTGGTGTTGAGCAGGAGACGCTCGACCGCTATACCGCGGTGTCGCATCAGACCGCGCGCGAGATGGCGGTGGGTTCGCTGGAGCTGTACCAGAGCGATATTGCAGTGAGCGCAACGGGTTATGCCGGCCCCGGCGGTGGCACTGAGGACGATCCGGCGGGCACTTTCTATATTGGCTGGGCGCATCGTTCCGCCGATGGGGGCGTGCCGGTCGTGGACTCTGTGCGCTGCCACTATGAGGGCGACCGTTCGTGTGTTCGTGCCCATGCGGTCGCGGAGGCATTGGGGCGCATTGCCCTTGTGCTCAACTCTATGGAATAGACATGTTTTAAGGGGCCTTAGGGCCCCTTAATTGTGGAGATAGGGACCTCTGACAAATTTAGCGTTTGTGCTGGTTGTAGATGTATTTTTGCCTGCCTTGTTCATATTTGGTCCTTTGTGGTCAAGTATTTGGTCAGTGTTTGGTCGGCGTTTGGTTGGGTTTTGGAAAGACCGCCTGCATATGATTGGCCTGAACGGTTGACCACGAACAGCCGTTCGTTTATTATCGATGCAGGTTGTTAAGAGGAGGGCTATTCATGGCCAAGAATTCAGGTCCCGTACGTACCGTTCATGCTCGCACGACGGGTAAAGAGCGCGATGAGATGATCGCCACCACCAAGGCCGAGATCGAGAAGAAATTCGGCCAGGGTTCCATCATGAGGTACGGCGACGGTGGCCCCGAGCTCGAGGTCGAGGCCATTCCCACGGGCGCCCTGGCCCTCGATGCCGCGCTGGGTATCGGCGGCG
This sequence comes from uncultured Collinsella sp., assembly GCA_900552875.1. Lineage (GTDB taxonomy): Bacteria > Actinomycetota > Coriobacteriia > Coriobacteriales > Coriobacteriaceae > Collinsella. The sequence goes on from USCS01000027.1 coordinate 5,360, forward strand.
TGCCGCGCGGCCGTATCGTTGAGATTTACGGTCCTGAGTCCTCCGGTAAGACGACGCTTTCGCTCGAGATCCTGGCCGAGGCCCAGGCAATGGGTGGCGTTGTGGCATTTATCGATGCCGAGCACGCGCTTGATCCCACGTATGCCGCGCGCATCGGTGTGGATATCGACGAGGTGCTCATTTCCCAGCCCGATACGGGCGAGCAGGCGCTCGAGATTGTTGACATGCTCGTGCGTTCCGGCGCCATCGATGCCATCGTCGTCGACTCCGTCGCCGCGCTGACCCCGCGTGCCGAGATCGAGGGAGAAATCGGCGACACTACGGTCGGTCTTCAGGCTCGCCTGATGAGCCAGGCGCTCCGCAAGCTCGCCGGCTCGCTGTCCAAGTCCAACACGACGTGCATCTTCATTAACCAGCTGCGTGAGAAGATCGGTGTCATGTTCGGCAACCCCGAGACCACGACGGGCGGCCGCGCCCTTAAGTTCTTCTCTTCGGTACGTATCGATATTCGCCGCATCGACAGCATTAAGCTTAAGGACGAGGTTATCGGTAACCGCGTGCGCGCCAAGGTCGTTAAGAACAAGGTGGCAGCTCCGTTCCGATCTGCTGAGTTCGACATCATGTACGGTACGGGCATCTCTAAGGAGGGCTCGATTCTGGACATGGCTGTCGAGTGCGGTATCTGCAAGAAGATGGGCTCCTGGTTTGCCTATGGCGAGGACAAGCTCGGCAACGGTCGCGAGGCCGCCAAGGCGTTCCTGCGCGAACACCCCGATTGTGCCGACGAGATTGAGCATAAGGTCCGCCTTGCCTGTGGACTTGAGTTTGATGACGATGCTCCGTCCGAGGTCGAGCTGACCGATCAGCCTGCGCCTGAGGAGTTTGACGAGCTTTACGCCATCGATGGTTCCGCCATGCTCGATGATGACGACGAGTAGCGGTTACGCTCATGTCGTATACGGTGACCGAGGCCACGGTCGTCTTTCCCGATAAGAAGGCGGCCTCCTCGTTCTCGAGCGGGTATGCGTCCAAAAAGCCTTGCGCACATATCGATTGTGAGCTTGAGGGCGGTTTTGAGCGGTCCATTTGGATTCCCGTGCGGGTCGCGCGGCTGTATGTCAAAAACCGCCCCGATCTTCCCTGTGATTGGGACAACTTTCGTGAGGCGGTGCAGCTCATCGAGCGTAAATGTGCACTTACCATGGTGACCGAGATGCTATCGCGCCGCGACCATGCGACGGGTGAGGTCCGTGACAAGCTGGCTCGCTACGGCTTTCACCAGCCCGCGATCGATTTCGCCGTCGAGCGCGCCACCGAGTATCACTTTTTAGACGACAACCGCTTTTGCTCGTACTTTATCGAGGAGCGCAAGCGGCGCGGTTGGGGACAGCGCAAAATCGAGACCGAGCTCAAGCGCCGTCATGTCGTGCTCGATGACATTCCCGGTTATCCCGAGGATTATTTTGCCGTCGAAGACGATTTGGCGCGTGCGTCAGCCCTGCTCGCCAAGCGTCGTGTTCCAGAGACGCGCGGATTCGAAAAACTGGTTCGGTTTTTGATGGGCAAAGGCTTCTCGTATCACATCGCCGTCGATGCTGTTAAGGCACGTCTCGATGCCGAACGCGAGGAATGTGCGGTTTAGGCGTATGCGTTTTGTGGCCCTGCCGTTCACCGCGTTTTAGCCGCCGTGCCGGGGCCATTTATTTGACAGTTGTTGTGGTTCAACGTACGATAAACACTGTCATTTGCTTTGTGATATGTGCTCATCTGTGATGAGTTTGTTTATATGTTTATCTGTATCCGACCCGCATTAGCTGCGCCCATATTACTCAAATGTCGCGAGCCGTTCGTAAGGACGGTTCGCTTTGTTGTGTAACGAATCCATAAAAAGGAGTGAGCATGCCTATCATCGCAGCGTTCGTTGGCATCGTTTTGGGTGCCATCGCCGCCATTGCCTACATGCGCACCGCCAAGCAGGGTAGTCTTCACGAGGCCGACGAAAAGATTCAGTCGGCACACGTACAGGCTGAGTCCCTGATCGGTGATGCTAAGCGTCAGGCCGAGACCCTCAAAAAAGAGGCTCTGCTCGAGGCTAAAGAGGAGATCATCAAGAACAAGCAGGCCGCCGAGGCCGAGGACAAGCAGCGTAAGAGCGAGATTCGTACGCTCGAGAACCGTGTGATGCAGCGCGAGGAGTCCCTCGATCGTCGAAACGATGCCCTCGACAAGCGTGAGCATCAGCTGTCCAGCCAGGCCGGTCAGGTCGAGAAGCGCTCCCGTGAGCTCGAGGAGCTCTGCGCAAAGCAGACCTCCGAGCTCGAGCGAATCGCCGACCTTACCCGCGAGGACGCCCACAAGGAGCTCCTCGATAAGGTTCGCGGCGAGGTCACCCACGAGGCTGCCACGATCATTCGCGAGTCCGAGCAGCAGGTTCGCGCCGAGTGCCACAAGACCGCCCAGGAGATTTTGTCCCTGGCGATTCAGCGCTGCGCTGCCGACCACACTGCCGAGGTCACCGTTACCTCCGTGCACATTCCCTCTGATGACCTCAAGGGCCGTATCATCGGTCGCGAGGGTCGCAACATCCGGACCTTCGAGCAGGTTTCCGGCGTCAACCTCGTGATCGACGACACGCCTGAGACCGTCGTTCTTTCGAGCTTCGACCCGGTCCGTCGTGAGACCGCCCGTGTTGCCCTCGAGAACCTCATCGCCGACGGCCGCATTCACCCCGCCCGCATCGAGGAGATGTATCACAAGGCTGCCGACCTGGTTCAGCAGCGCGTGCGCGAGGCCGGCGAGCAGGCTGCCTTCGATACCGGCATCCACGACCTGCACCCCGAGATCGTCAAGACCCTTGGTGCCCTGCGCTACCGTACCTCGTTTGGTCAGAACGTGCTTCAGCACTCCCTCGAAGTCTCTGACCTGTGCGGCGTGATGGCTTCCGAGCTTGGCCTGGACGTTGTGACCGCCAAGCGCGCCGGCCTGCTGCACGACCTGGGCAAGGCAATAGACCATGACGTCGAGGGCCCGCATGCCGTCATCGGCGCCGAGCTTGCCCGCCGTTATGGCGAGAAGCCCGTTATCGTCCACGCTATCGAGGCTCACCATGCCGACGTCGACCCCAACACGGTGCTCGATGTCCTGGTACAGGCCGCCGATGCTGTCTCTGCCTCTCGCCCCGGTGCCCGTCGCGAGTCTGCCGAGAACTACATCAAGCGTCTTGAGAAGCTCGAGGAGATCGCCAACTCCCATGAAGGCGTCGAGCGTACCTATGCCATGCAGGCCGGTCGCGAGGTCCACGTCATGGTTCAGCCGGACAAGATCTCCGATGCCCAGTCCACGGTCCTGGCTCACGATATCGCCCATCAGATCGAGGAAGAGATGGAGTATCCCGGTCAGGTGCGCGTCGTCGTGATTCGCGAGAGCCGCGCTGTCGATATCGCTAAATAACATGAGCGACGCGAACGAGCTCATCTCATTTATCGCGTCGATGTCGGGGGAGGGCAACCTTCGCGTCGAGGAGAACCTTGGCGAGGGGTATGTCCGCCTCCGCGTTTCGGAGGCCGAGCGGCGTCAGGCAAAGCACGACATTCAGCATGTCGAGGATATCGTCATCGAAATGCTCCGTAATGCTCGCGATGCTGGCGCCGACAAAGTCTATCTCGCTACGACCAAGGAAGATGGCGTCCGCACGCTTGTCTTTCTGGATAACGGTTCGGGTGTTCCGCAGGATATGCAAGAGCGAATCTTCGATGCCCGCGTTACCTCCAAGCTCGAGAGCATGAAGATGGACCGTTGGGGCGTTCACGGTCGTGGCATGGCATTGTTTTCGATCAAGCAGAACACCGACGAGGCCCGTGTGGTCACGTCCGGCGTCGATTTTGGCTCGGCCTTTAAGGTGAGCGTTGCGGCCGACCGCCTCAGTGAGCGTGCCGATCAGTCCAGCTGGCCCCAGGCCGTCAAGGATGAGGACGGACGTTATGTCTGTGCTCGCGGTCCGCATAATATTATTCGCGCTGCTTGTGAGTTTGCGCTCGAGGAGTTGCGTGGTTGCGATGTCTATCTTGGTTCTCCGTCTGAGATTGCCGCGACCCTTTATGCTCAGGCGTCAAGTCGGCTTGATACGTCGCGTCTCCTGTTCATTGATGACGAGAGCGAGCTTCCGGTTGTCGACCGTTTAGGCCTTGCCTCTGATGCCGAGGACTTTATCCGTATCTGTTCGGGTTTGGGTCTTGAGATGTCCGAGCGCACGGCCCATCGCATTTTGGCAGGGCAGATTAAGCCCGTTCGCGGTGTGACCGCGCGTCTGCTGCGCGAGCGTGATTCGTCCTCGCATGCGCCGGCTCCTGTCGATCTCGCGAAGGATCGTCGCGGGCTACGTATTGCCAAGGATGACATGGCTCAGTTTTCGCGTGCTGTGGAGCGTGACTTTAATGACCTTGCCGCCCGGTACTATCTCAACCTTTGCGGCGACCCAAAGATTCGTGTTTCGCGTGATCGAATCACTGTGACCTTCGATCTTGCCAAAGAGGAATAGTGCCTTTACCGAGTCCACTCGGTACGATACAGTTATTGCAGTTAAAACGTACTTTTAAACTCAGGAGTTTCTTCATGGATTGCCTGAAGGTATCAAGCAAATCATCGCCCGCGTCCGTTGCCGGCGCCATCGCCGGCATGGTCAAGGATGGTGTACCCGTCAACATCCAGTGTGTCGGCGCCGGTGCGGTCAACCAGGCCATTAAGGCCGTGGCTATCGCGCGCGGTTTTTTGATTCCAACCGGTTTTGATATTTCCTGCGCGCCCGTGTTCTCCGACATCCTCATTAACGGGGAGTCGCGCACGGCCATCCGCCTTTCTATCTACGTTCACCAGATCAATCGAGCTGCTATGGATAACGTCGTCATGGATGATGTTAAGCCTGTGGCATAGCTTCTGCTTGCCTTGTTTCGCTCCCCATCGTTAGGACTTATGCACATGGACCAGCGTTCCGTACGCGATATTCTTGCCGGTAAAACCTACTTTATCCGCACCTTTGGCTGTCAGATGAATCAGCACGACTCCGAGCGTGTGAGCGGTCTGCTTGATTCGTATGGCTGCCTCATGGCGCTCGATCCCGCGCATGCCGATATCGTTGTCTTCATGACATGCTGCGTGCGCGAGGCCGCCGATACTCGCCTGTACGGTCAGTGCAATTCCTGCAAAAGCCTGCCGCCTTCGCCTTCGGGCAAGCGTGTGGTTGCCGTGGGCGGCTGCATTGCGCAGCGTGATGGCGAGGGCCTGCTCACCAACGTCGATAACGTCAATGTCATCTTTGGCACGCATTCTATCGCACATGTGGCCGAGCTCATTGCCGAGGCGTTCCTTGACGGCAAGCGTCATATCCGCACCAATGAGCATGAGGATACGGATGCCATGAGCATGCCGTGGCATCGCGAGACCCAGTATCACGCCTGGGTGCCCATCATGACGGGCTGCAATAATTTCTGCACCTATTGCATCGTGCCGTACGTGCGCGGTCGCGAAAAGAGCCGCCCCTTCGAGGAGATTGTCGACGAGGTGACTGGTTTGGTGCGCCAGGGCGTGCGTGAGATTACGCTGCTAGGCCAAAACGTTAACTCATATGGTCGCGATCTGTTTGGCAAGCCGCGTTTTGCCGATCTGCTGCGTGCTGTGGGCGATACGGGTGTGGAGCGCATCTTCTTTACGTCTTCGCATCCCAAGGACCTGTTGCCTGAGACCATCGACGCTATGGCCGAGACGCCTGCCGTTATGCCGCAGCTGCACTTGGCCGTCCAGTCAGGTTCGACGCGGATCCTCAAAGAGATGAATCGCCGTTATACACGCGAGGACTATTTGGGCCTGGTCGATCGCATTCGCAACCGTATGCCCGATATCGCGCTCTCGACCGACATTATCGTCGGCTTCCCAGGCGAGACTGAAGAAGATTTTGAGCAGACGCTCTCGCTTGCCGAGACGGTCCGCTATGCCCAGGCCTATACCTTCATCTATTCCAAGCGCGCCGGTACCCCGGCCGCAGAGATTGACGATCCTACGCCGCATGAGATTATTCTCGAGCGTTTCAACCGCCTGGTTAAGGTTATCGAGACCACGGCGCACGAGTATAACCAGGGTGAGCTTCATACTGTGGTGTCGGCGCTCATTGAGGGAACGAGTAAAAAGAACGACGCGGTCCTGCTGGGCAAGAGTCCTAAGAATCAGACCGTGCATGCGCCTATTCCCGAGGGTTACAGTATAGATCAGCTTGTTGGCAAGATCGTTGATGTTGACGTTGACGTTGCCAAGACCTGGTATTTGTCCGGCTCCGTTGTGGGCGAGCCGCGCTAATGGTTTCTCCCGGGGCAGGTCTTTCCGCCGTTGCGATCGTCGGTCCGACGGCGGTTGGTAAGAGTGATGTTGCCGACCGTTTGGCCGCTCGTCTTTCGTCCGAAGTGCTGTCGTGCGATGCGATGCAAATCTATCGCGGCATGGACATCGGTACCGCAAAGATGACGCCCGATGAGTGTACTGCGCCGCTGCGTCTCGTCGACATTGTAGATCCGGGTGTGGCATATTCTGCTGCGCTTTATCAGGCTGACGCTCGCGCACATGTTGAACGTCTCCTTGGTTCGGGTTGTCTGCCGGTTTTTTGCGGAGGTACGGGGCTGTATCTCAAGGCCGCCCTCGATGAGATGGACTTTCCCTCGGGTGAACTTGAGGACGATCGCCGTGTGGGCTATCAGGAGCTTGCCGAGCGTATTGGCGAGGAAGAACTGCATGCCCTGCTTGCTGAGCGCGACCCAGAATCGGCTGCTGTTATTCATCCCCATAACGTGCGCCGTGTGATTCGTGCGCTCGAGATGCATGATGATGGTATCTCCTATGCAAGGCAAAAAAGTCAGTTTAGTGTTCCGCGCGAGCATTATCATGCTCTATGGTTTGGTCTGACGCGTAATCGCGAGGTGCTCTACGAGCGCATTAACCTGCGTGTCGATCTGATGTTTGAACAGGGTCTTGTCGATGAGGTTCGCGGTCTTATGGAACAGGGGCTGGGAGATGCCCTGACTTCGATGCAGGCAATTGGCTATAAAGAGATCATTGATGCTTTCAATGGCGTGATGAGCATGGATGAGGCTCGCGAACTCATCAAGATGCGTTCGCGTCGCTATGCCAAACGTCAGCTTTCGTGGTTTAAGCGTGATGACCGTATCGTGTGGTTTGATATGGATGAATGTACGATCGATGAGGTCGTTGAGGACATCCTGCATCGTATTGAGGCTGCCTAATGGCCCGTTTCCCCCTTGTTCCCACGGCACCC
>USCS01000028.1 GCA_900552875.1 uncultured Collinsella sp.
ACAGCTCACGGCAAAGCTCGACGTCAAACCCGAGCTGTCCTACGACCTGGCCGGCTCGCTGTCGCTGATCGGCGTCAACCGCGGTCGCAAGAAGGCGCTCAAGTCCATTCTCAAGTCGTTCCGCGAGAACTACGTGCCCGATCGCACCATGCCCATCGCCATTATGACGGCCGATGCCGAAAAGGACGGCGACTGGCTCGAGGCCGTCATCCGCAAGGAGGAGGGCTGCGCCGACGTCACGATCATTCGCAGCTCCGTGGGTCCCACCATCGGCTCGCACGTGGGCCCCGGCATGGTGGCTTGCGCGTTTTGGGGCAAGAACCGCGCCGACAAGGCGTCGCTTTCTGACCGCATCGCGCGCCGCGTGCGCGGCGAGTAGGCAGGCGCCGCGCCCGTTAGCGTCCGCAGCTCAAACGCTGGCGCCGAGTATTCAACCTGGTAACAACACCCAACCCAAAAGGAAAGGTTTCATGGCAAACAAGCTCTCCGTCGCATTCATCGGCACCGGAATCATGGGTGCCCCCATCGCCGGCCACATCCTGGACGCCGGCTATCCCGTCACGGTCAACAACCGCACCAAGTCCAAGGCTGCCGCACTTGTCGAGCGCGGTGCCGTCTGGGCCGATACGCCGGCCGAGGCCGTGGCAAACGCCGATGTCGTCTTTACCATGGTGGGCTATCCCTCCGAGGTCGAGGAGCTCTACCTGGCGGGCGACGGCCTGCTGGCCTGCACCAAGCCGGGCGCGGTGCTGATCGACCTCACCACGAGCTCGCCCGAGCTCGCGCGCGACATTGCCGAGGCCGCCCAGGTCTCCGGCCGCATGGCGTTTGACTGCCCCGTCACCGGCGGCGAGTCGGGCGCGATCGCCGGCACGCTCACGGCTATCGTGGGCGCCACCGAGAACGACATCGCCCCGGTCCGCGACATCCTTGCCACCTTCGCCGCCAACATCTGCTGCTTCGACGGCGCCGGCAAGGGTCAGGCCGCCAAGCTCGCCAACCAGGTGTCGCTGGGCGCCTGCATGGTCGGCATGGCCGATGCCATGGCATTTGCCGAGCTCAACGGCCTGGATCTGGAGAAGACCCGCGAGATGATCTTGGGCGGCACCGGCAAGTCCGGCGCCATGGAGAGCCTGGCTCCCAAGGCGCTCGACGGCGACTACAAGCCCGGCTTTATGGTCGAGCACTTCATTAAGGACCTGCGCCTGGCGCTCGCTTACGCCGACGACCGCGAGCTCGCGCTGCCCGGCGCTGACGTGGCCTTTACGCTCTACGACATGCTCGACGCCATCGGTGGCGCCAAGCTGGGCACCCAGGCCATCACGGTGCTCTACAAGGAGGAGGCCGACGCCATCGCCGCCGGCCTGGACTGGTCGCAGTATCGTCCCGAGGAGCACGGTGCCCACGAGGACGGCTGCGGTTGCGGTGAGCACGGCGACGACCACGAGTGCGGCTGCGGCCATCACCATGGCGAGGATCACGAGTGCTGCGGCGGTCACGGCCACGATGACGGCCACGAGTGCTGCTGCGGCCATCATCACGAGGAGTAACGCTCATGAGCTGGACGTTCGTGGTGCTCGCGCTGGTGCTCTTTATCTTCGCGATCTACATCGGCTTTTTGTGCGGCCAGTGGGCCTGCGAAAAGCGTGTGATCACCAAGCGCGACTACTGGATCGCCAACTTTGCGGGCGCGGCGGCAGTTATCCTGCTGACCTGGGTGTTTTCGCTGTTCCCGTTGGTGCAGTTTGCGCCCATCGGCTGGCTCGGCGGCTTTATCGCCGGCCTCAAGATGAGCTTTGGCGAGTCGGTGGGCCCGTGGCGCAAGCACGACGAGGTCTTTAACGTCAACAAGTCCCATCGCGCCGCCGCCGACGCGGGTGATGCCGAGGAGCGCCGCCGCGCCCGGCGCAATGGCGCTGCCGACCGACAGCTTATCTCGGTCACCGACGACAGCAAGGGTGCTGGCAAGCACGCCAATAAATAGTAAGAAGAGGTAACTATGGCAGAAAACAAAGACGAACAGCTTACCGACGAGGAGCTGGCACAGCTTCAGCTGGCAGAGGAGAACGAGAGCGCCGTCGACCGCCTGGTCCAGGAGCTCGGCTGCCCCACGCGCCGCATTCGCCAGTTTGCCGCTCGTGTGCTGCACCTGCTGGCCGAGCGCGATCCGCAGCGCGTCGTACCCTGTGTGCCCGCGCTGATTGAGGCGCTCGATCGTCCCGAGGCCCAGACTCGCTGGGAGTGTCTCGACGCCTTGACCGCACTTGCCGCTATCTGCCCCGAGCAGCTGGGCGATGCCTTTGAGGGCGCCGAGACCGCACTGTTCGACGAGATCTCTTCCACGCTGCGCTATGCCGCCTTCCGTCTGCTGTGCGTGTGGGGTGCCACGAGCGTCGAGCGTTCGCGCGAAGCTTGGCCCATCCTGGACGAGGCCATCCAGTGCTACCACGGCGACCTTGAGTATCGCGACATGCTCGGTTGCCTGTACGAGTTTTGCCAGGGCGAGATCGACGCCGAGGTTGCCGAGAAGCTTGCGCTGCGCCTTAAGTTCGATGCCGAGAACGGTAAGGGCAGCTATCTCAAGGCCCGTTCGAGCGAGATTTGCGAAATGCTTGTTAAACGTTTTGGCCTGGATCTCTCCAAAAAGAAGAAGCGTGCTAGCGTAAAAAAATCTGACGACGCCGAAGACGAGGAGTAACAGATTATGGCGCACGATGTAGTCCTGATCCCCGGTGACGGTATCGGTCCCGAGATTACGCAGGCCATGCGCCGCGTGGTCGAGGCCGCCGGTGTCCAGATCAATTGGAACGTCCGGGAGGCCGGTGCCGGTGTCATGGACGAGTTTGGCACGCCGCTGCCCCAGCACGTGCTCGATGCGGTCGCCGAGACCAAGGTTGCCATCAAGGGTCCCATTACTACGCCGGTTGGCACGGGTTTCCGCAGCGTTAACGTCGCCCTGCGCAAGCACTTTGACCTGTACGCCTGTGTGCGCCCTTGCCTGTCGCAGCCGGGCGACGGCTCGCGCTTCCGCGACGTCGACCTGGTCATCGTGCGCGAGAACACCGAGGACCTCTATGCCGGCATCGAGTTCGATGAGGGGGCTGCCGAGGTCGAGGAGCTCTCGCAGCTTGTCGAGCGCTCGGGTCAGAAGGCCTTCGCCGCCGATTCCGCTATCTCGATCAAGCCCATCTCCATCGCCAAGAGCCGCCGCATTGTGGAGTACGCCTTTGAGTACGCCCGCCGCTGCGGCCGCAAAAAGGTGACGGCCGTGCATAAGGCCAACATCATGAAGGCGACCGATGGCCTGTTCCTGCGCGTTGCGCGCGAGGTGGCCGCCAACTATCCCGATATCGAGTTCAACGACAAGATCGTCGACGCCACCTGCATGGGCCTGGTCCAAAACCCCAACGACTTCGATGTCCTGGTGCTGCCCAACCTGTACGGTGACATCGTGAGCGACCTGTGCGCCGGCCTGGTGGGCGGCTTAGGGATGGCCCCCGGCTCCAACATCGGTGCCGACTGCGCCATCTTCGAGGCAACGCACGGCTCCGCGCCCGATATCGCCGGTCAGGATATCGCCAACCCCACGGCCGAGATCCTCTCTGCTGCGATGATGCTCGATCACCTGGGCGAGAACGACGCTGCCAATCGTATCCGTGCCGCCGTATCTGCCACGCTCGACGAGGGCGAGCAGGTTACCGGTGACGTGCGTCGTGCCCAGACCGGCTCCGTCGAGGGCGCCGTGGGCACACAGGCCTTTGCCGATGCCGTTATCGCGCACTTGGCCTAAGGTATGCACGCTGCAAATGCCTAAATAGTACTTAAGTGTTTGCGTATAACCTAAGAATCAATACGCCCGGCACTCTGTCGGGCGTATTCTATTGAAGACTATGTTTCCTAACAAGGAGTAACCGATATGGGTCTGATTCAAAAGAAGGACGAGAAGGACGAGATCGACGGCATCCAGATCATCGAGCGCGGCGAAGGCCCCGACGGTGACGAGGACGAGAAGATCGACCTGGTCACCGGTACGTCTGCCGAGCACATTGCCGCCGGTACGACGGCCGAGGAGGAGGACGCCCGTCTGGAGGCTCAGATTGCCGCGGATGCCGCTGACGAGGATCTGATGCCCGAGGAGCAGGACGAGGACGACGACTCCGACGTGGATGACCACACTTGCAAGCACAAGAAGACGATGATTGCCGCCTTTGTGGTTGCAGTCGTGATTGCTGCCGTGATTGGCTTCTTTATTGGCAATGGTGGTTTTGGCGGCAAGGGTGTCGGCTCGTCGACCCTGACCGAGGACCAGCTCGATTCGACCGTGGCAAGCTACAGCTACAACGGCAAGAAGAGCGACATCACCGCACGCGAGGCCATCGAGAGCCAGTACAGCCTCGACACCGTCAAGGACGACGACGGCAACTATACCGCTCCGTCTGCCGACGTCATCCTGTCCTACGTGCGCAACAAGATCCTGCTCGACGCTGCCGAGGACGAGGGCATCACCGTCTCTTCTAAGGAGATGAAGCAGTACGCCGAGGATTCCATCGGCACTTCGGACTACAAGACCATGGCCACGCAGTATGGCGTGTCCAAGGACCAGGCCAAGCAGATCGTCCGTCAGTCCGCGACGCTGCAGAAGCTCTACAAGAAGAAGGTGGGCGATAGCTCCGCAAGCATGCCGACCGCCCCGACCGAGCCTGCTGACGGCAACGAGGAGACCGCGAGCAAGGACTACGCCGATTACATCATCAAACTTGCCGGCGACGAGTGGGATAGCGAAAAGGGCACCTGGAAGGACGCCGATAGCACCTACGCTAAGGCCTTCGCTGACGATGCCTTTACGGCTGATAGCGCTACCTACAAGCAGGCCATGACCGCCTACTACACTGCTTATCAGCAGTATTCCTCGCAGGCTTCGAGCGCCAGCTCCAAGTGGACCGAGTATGCTAATGGCCTCTACGCCAAGGCCAACATCAGCATCTACGGCCTGTTTGCGTAAGGTTTGTCCGACCTTTCGAGTGCGAAGCTGAAATATCTGATGAAACCCCCTAGAACGGACATCGTTCTAGGGGGTTTTGCGTTGTAGAGCCATCTGTTGAGATTGGAAAGGTAGATTGTGTGATCGCACAAGCGCTCCATCGGGTTCCCCTAATTCATCTGGGAAAACAACTGCAAACGATTGCAAGTGACCGGTGAACGGTCGAAAACTACCGTTCACCGATAATCTCAAAACTGGTTCTAACTGGTATTAAGTCAAAAAGACCAATTCACATATCTTCACAATGACCTGCAATTTTTCTACACGCTATTTTTAGCCGCCCTGCGTTGTTTAGACACAGGAAAAGATCCGATTTTTTGCCAAAGCATTTCGAAACGGTTTCAAAACCGCAGGTAGAAGTGTTAACGACCGGTAAACGGTCGATTTATCACCGTGAGCGGTGCAAAAACGTTTTACCGTATGAATCAACGAAAGCGACCTCTTCTGGGGTGATATAGTGACAACAACACGTCACGTGGTTACTACCAGTTTAGAAACCACTGGTCTTCAAAGAACGCTTTCTAAGAAGCTTTAAGGGCGAGTGCCCGCTGGCTTCCGAAAATCATCGGACTCAGATTGTACACACCTTCGGAAGGGAAATTAGAATGGTTGGCTTTATTCTTACCGGTCATGGACAGTTCGCACCCGGCCTCGCAAGCGCTATCGCTATGGTTGCCGGCGACCAGCCTGCTTTTACCGTCGTTCCTTTTGAGGGCGACCAGGCCGCATCCTACGGTGAGGATCTCCGCGCCGCTATTACCGCCATGCGCGAGGAGTGCGATGGCGTGCTTGTCTTTACCGACCTGCTTGGCGGCACCCCGTTCAACCAGTCGATGATGATTGCCCAGGATGTCGACAACGTCGAGGTTCTGACTGGCACCAACCTTCCCATGGTTATTGAGCTTCTGTTCCTCCGTGGCAATGCCACGCTCGCCGAGCTTGGCGAGCAGGCCGTGACCGTTGGCCAGACGGGCATCACCGCCCAGACGGTCGCATCCGTTGCCGGCTCCGAGGAAGAGGATATCTTCGGCGACGAGGACGGCATCTAATGGCCGATTTCGGAGCCAACGTCCTGAGCTCCTCGGTCGCCCTTTTAGGCCTGCTTGTCATCATGGGCTTGATTTACACCATCTGGTCGCAAATCAACATGAAGAAGAAGCAGAAGTACTTCAAGGAGCTGCACACCGAGCTCAAGCTGGGTCAGGAGGTTCTTTTCGCCGGCGGTATCTACGGAACCGTCAAAGGCATCGAAGGCGAGAAGGTCCAGATCAAAGTCCGATCCGGAGCCGTCGTAGATGTTTCGCGTTACGCGATTCAGGAGATCAAGTAACTGTCGTCAGCAAATATCGAAAGGAAGCTGATCAACATGGCAGAACCCAACATTCTTCTTACCCGCATCGATAACCGACTGGTTCATGGTCAGGTTGCAACCCAGTGGAACTCCACCCTGGGCTCCAACCTCATCCTCGTCGCCAACGACGACGTGGCGTCCAACACCATGCGCCAGAACCTCATGAAGATGGCCGCTCCCGCCGGCGTCGCTACGCGTTTCTTCTCCCTGCAGAAGACCATCGACGTCATTGGCAAGGCGAGCCCGCGCCAGAAGATCTTCATCGTGGCCGAAACACCGGAAGACGTGCTTACGCTCGTCAAGGGCGGTGTGCCTATAAAGAAGGTAAACATCGGCAACATGCACATGTCGGAAGGAAAGCGCCAAGTCGCCACCTCCGTCGCAGTTAACGACGAGGATGTCGCTGCGTTTAAAGAGCTGCAGGAATTGGGGGTGGAGTTGGAGATCAGGCGCGTTCCGAGCACGCCTGTTGAGGACACGAGCAAGCTCTTCTCGTAATCCTCGTGATCCACGTTGTCAGGAGTGAAACCCTGACGTTCTGTACGTGATATCCAAAGTGCGTACATACATTTTGAAAGGAGGAGCAAGATGGAATACTCGATCATCCAGATCGCTCTGGTCTTCGTTGTTACGTTCATCGCGGCAATCGACCAGTTTGACTTCCTCGAGTCTCTCTATCAGCCCATCGTCACCGGCGCCGTCATCGGTCTTATCCTTGGCGACCTCAACACCGGTCTTCTCGTGGGTGGTACCTATCAGCTCATGACGATCGGCAACATGCCGATCGGAGGCGCTCAGCCGCCTAACGCCGTCATCGGCGGCATCATGGCAGCCATTCTCGCTATCGCCACGGGCCTCGAGCCCAACGCGGCAGTCGGCCTCGCCATTCCGTTCGCTCTGCTTGGCCAGCTTGGCGTTACCCTGGTCTTCACGCTTATGTCCCCGCTTATGTCCACGGCCGATAACATGGCTCACAACGCGGACACCAAGGGCATCGAGCGCCTGAACTACTTCGCCATGGCTCTGCTCGGCCTGATCTTCGCTGTCGTCGTCACCCTGTTCTTCATCGCTGGCGCTACCATCGGTCAGACCATCGCTTCTGCCATCCCGACTTGGCTGCAGACCGGTCTGTCCGCTGCAGGCGGCATGATGCGCTTCGTCGGCTTCGCCGTCCTGCTCAAGGTTATGATGAACCGCGATATGTGGGGCTTCTTCCTCATGGGCTTCGGCCTCGCGCTCATCACCGTTGCCAACGATTCGCTGGCAACCCCTGCTCTGCTCATCCTCGCTCTCATCGGCTTCGGCATCGCTTTCTGGGACTTCCAGCAGCAGACCGAGCTGAAGGGTGCAGCTGTTTCTGACGGAGGTGACTTCGAAGATGGCATCTAATGAGTATGTGATCCCGGAGCACTACGAGGATCTCACTCCTGCTCCGCAGCTCGACCAGAAGACCCTCAACAAGATGGCTTGGCGCTCCTGCTTCCTGCAGGCATCGTTCAACTACGAGCGCATGCAGGCCGCTGGCTGGCTTTACTCCATCATCCCCGGTCTGGAGAAGATCCACACCAACAAGAACGACCTCGCGGCTTCCATGAGCCACAACCTGGAGTTCTTCAACACCCACCCGTTCCTCGTCACCTTTGTTATGGGCATCGTGCTTTCGCTCGAGCAGAACAAGGTTGACATCCCCACGATCCGCGCCGTCCGCGTCGCCGCAATGGGCCCGCTCGGTGGTATCGGTGACGCCCTGTTCTGGCTGACGCTCGTGCCTATCACGGCCGGCATCACCTCCAACATGGCCATCAACGGCAACGCTGCTGCGCCGATCATCTTCCTGGTGATCTTCAACGCCGTCCAGTTCGCTCTGCGCTTCTGGCTCATGAACTGGTCCTACAAGCTTGGCACCAGCGCCATTGACGCTCTGACCGCCAACATGCAGGCCTTCACGCGTGCCGCTTCCATCATGGGCGTCTTCGTCGTCGGTTGCCTGGTCGTCACCATGGGTGGCACCCAGATCAACCTCCAGATCCCCAACGGCACCACCCGTGGCCTTGCCCCTACTACCGTGATCGTCTCCGAGAAGGAGGCCGAGAACTTCACCGGTATGGAGGGCATCGATACCGAGACCGCTGAGGCCGGTACCATCGCCATGACCGATGAGGACGGCAACGCCCTCACCGCCACCGATGCCGACGGCAACGAGGTCAAGTGCGGCGTCGCCGATCTGGGCAACGGCATGGAGTCCGTGACCTATGCTACCGTCACCGAGGATCCGGTCAACTTCTCTGTTGCCGACACCCTCAACACCATCGTCCCGAAGCTCGTCCCGCTTATGCTTACGCTGCTGCTTTACTACATGTTCGCTAAGCACAGCTGGACCCCGACCAAGGGCATTCTCCTGCTCTTCGTCCTTGGCATCCTGGGCGCTGGCCCGCTTGGTCTCTGGCCGAGCATCTGGTAAGGCTCTAGCTTGAGGGGTGTGTCCCTACGCGGCTCACACCCCGACCCCTTAAGCCATGTGTATGTTAAAAGCCGCGTGCTCGAAAGAGCGCGCGGCTTTTGTTTTCTTGTTGATTCGGGTGTGGCAGACAGATAATGCTAAACACCCAAGGTAGTAGCCGAGTTTGAGAAAATGGGAGGATAGGATGGCGATCGGAGCGCGTAAGCAACCGCTGTACGATCAGCTGGTCGATATTCTGACCGAAAAGATTGACCATGAATATCGCGCCGGTGACATGATTCCTTCCGAGCGCGAACTTTCGGAGCGCTATGGTCTCTCGCGCACTACGGTACGCCTGGCTCTGCAGGAACTGGAGCGTTTAGGACTGGTGGTTCGGCAGCACGGTCGCGGTACCTTTGTGACCGACCGTTCGGCAAAGGCAACCAATCTTATGCAGTCCTACAGCTTTACCGAGCAGATGCGCGCGATGGGTCGAGAACCCGAGACCACGATTCTCGATTTTTGCGAGATGGAGGCCGATAAGAATCTGGCTGAGCATATGGGATTGCGTATCGGTGATCGCATTTTTAAGCTCAAGCGTCTTCGTTCTGCCGACAACATGCCCATGATGGTCGAACGCAGCTATCTACCGGTTCGTCAATTTCTATCCCTAAAGCGACCACTGCTAGAGCGTAAGCCGCTTTACGATGTGATTGAGCAGGACTTTCAGCAAAAGATTCGTGTGGCCGAAGAGGAGTTCTATGCGAGCATAGCCCGTCCCACCGATGCCCACCTTTTGGGAATTGTCGAGGGCTCGCCTGTGCTCGATTTGGTCAGGACTACGTATAACGAGTCAAACGAGGTAGTGGAGTACACACTCTCGGTTGCTCGTGCCGATCAGTTTAAATACAAGGTTTACCACCAGCGCAGTAACTAGTGCTCGCATCGTTTCCATATGGTGATTCTTTGCATTTAACTGGTTACTACCAGATAACCAACCGAAGTGTATAATTGCACGTCAGAGGATTACTTCTAGAGAGAGGTATTAGAAATGTTCGAGAAGAGTGTCGAGGAGCTCACCGAGCTCGGCGCCCAGATCACCACGGCCGAGATTGCTCAGCAGCCCGAGCTTTGGCGTGATACGCTCAACATCTATCGCGAGAACAAGGAGGCCATCGAGGCCTTCCTGGCCGAGGCTCGCGCTATGGGCGAGGGCCGTCTGTCCGTTGTCTTCACCGGTGCCGGTACGTCCGACTACGTTGGCGATACCTGCGCCCCGTACCTGCGTCACGCTGGCAACACTGATCTCTACGACTTTAAGCCCATCGCCACGACCGACATCGTGAGCGCTCCGCGCGACTTCCTGCGCGCCGAGGATCCCACGCTCGTGGTTTCCTTTGCCCGCTCTGGCAACAGCCCCGAGAGCCTTGCCGCCGTTGCCGTTGCCAAGGAGCTCGTCCACAACGTCAAGTTCCTCAACATCACCTGCGCTCCCGAGGGCAAGCTTGCCGTCGAGTCTGCCGATGATCCCAATGCGCTGACGCTGCTCATTCCGCGCGCCAACGACAAGGGCTTCGCCATGACCGGTTCTTATTCCTGCATGACCCTGCTCTCCACCCTTATTTTCGACACTGCCTCTGACGAGCAGAAGGCCGAGTGGGTCGAGACCATCGCCAAGATGGGCGAGGAGGTCATCTCCCGTGAGCCCGAGATCGCCGATTACCTGGCTGGCGACTTCAACCGCGTGACCTACTTGGGTTCTGGCTCCTTCGGTGGCCTTGCTCAGGAGAGCCAGCTCAAGATCCTCGAGCTCGCTCACGGTCTGGTCGCTACTTCCTACGACACCTCCATGGGCTATCGTCACGGACCTAAGTCCTTCGTCGACGATAAGACGCTCGTCTTCGTGTTCGTCAACAACGACGCCTACACCCGTCAGTACGACATCGACATCCTCAACGAGATCGGTGGCGACGAGATCGCTCAGCACACCATCGCCGTTCAGCAGGAAGGTGCCACCGTCTATGAGGGTGAGTCCTTCACCTTTAAGGGCTACGAGGCACTTCCCGAGGGTTACCTTGCTCTGCCGTTCGTGATGTTTGCCCAGGCTATCAGCCTGCTCAACTCCGTGCGCGTGGGCAACACGCCCGATACGCCGAGCCCCACCGGCACGGTCAACCGCGTGGTTAAGGGCGTGACGATTCACCCCTTCACCGCTTAATCGCGTCCCCCTGTAAGGGCGCCCGTCCGCTCATAACGGCGGGCGGGCGCTTTTTGTTTTACGTGAGCTGGGTATAAGCATCACCACAGTCAACTGCTTTAGAAGCAAGGAGTGCATATGAGCACGTACGCAATTAAGGCTGACAAGTTCTTCTTGCCGGCAGGCCCGCAACTGGGCGGCTATCTTATGGTCGAGGACGGCGTCTTTGGCGCCTGGCAGGCCGACGAGCCCTCTTGCGAGATTAAGGACTACACGGGATCGTGGATCGCACCGGGTATGGTCGATACTCACATCCATGGCTTCTACAACCACTCAACTACCGATAACGATCCCGAGGGCATCGATATCAGCTCAACCGAGCTCGCCCGTCGCGGTACCACCAGCTGGCTGCCCACGACGTTCACCGATGGCGTCGAGCAGATCAAGGACGCCTGCGCCGCTATCGCCAAGGCGGACGAGGGCCGCGGCCCCGACTTCTGCGGTGCTCGCATTCAGGGCATCTACCTGGAGGGCCCCTTCTTTACCATGAAGCACGTGGGCGCGCAGAACCCCGCTTATCTGATCGACCCCTCCGAGGAGGTCTTCGACCAGTGGCAGGAGGCTGCCGGTGGGCGTATCGTCAAGAGCGCTATGGCCGCTGAGCGCGACGGCGCCGCTGCCTACGCTGCTGCCCTGAACGCCAAAGGTGTCGTGACCAGCATTGGCCACTCCGATGCCACCTACGATGAGTGCGTCGCTGCGATCAACGCCGGTGCCAGCTGCTTTACGCACACCTACAACGGCCAGCGCGGTCTGCATCACCGCGAGCCCGGTGTCGTGGGTGCAGCCATGTCCACCCCCGAGACCTACGCCGAGATCATCTGCGACGGCAAGCACGTGAACCCTGCCGCCATCAAGGCGCTGCTGCAGGCCAAGGGCTGGCAGCATACGGTGCTTATCACCGACTGCCTGGGCTGCGGTGGCATGCCCGAGGGCAGCTACACCAGCGGTGGCATGGACGTCATCATGAAGGACAACCTGTGCTGGCTCGCCGACGGCAAGAGCATTGCCGGCTCGGTGCTCACGCTTGCCCAGGGCGTTAAGAACATCGTGGACTGGGGTATCGCCAGCGCCGATATCGCCATTCGCATGGCAACCGAGGTGCCGGCTCGCTCCGCGCACATCGAGGATAAGTGCGGCAGCATCATGCCGGGTCGCGACGCCGACTTTGTCGTGTTCGACCATGAGCTTACCCTCGTCGAGACGTATGTTGGCGGCCAGAGCGTCGGCAACGCCTTTACCGAGTAACGATAGAAAAAGACGGCGGGCCCGAATCTGCTCGGACCCGCCGTATGGGTTAAACGCTCAAAAGCACCTTCACAGTTACAGCTTGTTAGCGATCTTCTTTGCCGTGCGCTTGACGCCGGCCACCAGGCCTCCTGCAGGATGCTCCTTCTCGTATGCTAGGCGCTTCTCGCGCTTGGCGTACTCTTCGACGATGATGTCGCCATACTCGTCTTCGATCTTGTCGAAGAAGTCGACGGCGCCCTTAATTTCCTCAGC
>USCS01000029.1 GCA_900552875.1 uncultured Collinsella sp.
CCAACGTAGTGTCGTCCTATCACACGGCTGCCACGGTGGTTGATGCGAGCATCTTGAGTCTGGGGCTGGCGGGGTTTGCCACAATCGGGACGGGCCTGGTCGCCATCCTCATCCCAGGTGCCGAACCAGTTGCCGGCAATATGGTCGACACCGGGATTGAGATCATTAAAACGCGCAACAAGTTTGCCAAAAGCGCATCGGAAGGCTTACAGAAAATCGAGACGGCTCTGCCATATCTGATCGCCGCGCGTGCCACGCAGGCGGTGTCGGCGCAGGATACCGATAGTGTGGCCTATACCGGTACGGCGCTTGCCGTGCCCAGGACATCCGAATCGGACTTCGCTGCGCTCAAAGGGTCAGAGATCTCGACCGATACCATTAAAGACACATCAGATGATTTAGAGCGTGCGGCCGAGGAGCTGCGGAAGGCTTCTGAGGACACGGCGAAGGCTAAAGAGCGCGCTTGGCTGGCGGATTGTGGTGGATCGGTTCCGGCTTCGGTCGGTAGCTGTTCATGCATGTGGGAACGTGCGAGGAGTTTGGCAAAGCTCTCGGGTGAGCAGAACCCGCATTATGCCTCGAGCATTTCGTGGGAGCCACAGGTGGCGCTCGACCGCGCGAAGACCTACTACCGTCAACGCCTGGCAGACGAAAAACCGCATGGTTCAAGCGTCGAGACGAAGGCGGAGTCGGCGGCGCGCAAGGCGTTTTACACCTATGCGAGTACAGAGGTCAATCGTGCATATGTAACCGAGGACGGAGATGAAGTCGCTTCCTATATCCCGCTGTTGCCGCGCAACACTGACGAGGTGCGAGCGACGGAACTCTATACCGATACGGTGTGGCCAACCAGTGCCATCGATGGCAAGACGTATCTGCATTACGGAACGAGTTGCCCCAACTATAAGAAGGGGGCGCCATGCGGGCTGGCCTCGGTTGCTGCTTATGACGGGCAGGACAAATGCAATAGATGCCATTTTGGTGTTTCGTCGCTCGGTGCCGTTGCGGCTCCTTCGACTTCTATCGAAAACGGCTTTGAGTACCACTTTGATCGATTCAAAGAGGCTCTGGAAGACTACGTCGAATGCCGCAACAAAGAACTCGAACTTGAGCGTCAGACCGAGGATGAGGCCGACCGTGCGGGCAATGCGTTTGACCAGGCCATTAAAGCGCTTTCCGGCGAGCGCCCGCGTATCGCCCCACCTGGCCGTAACGGCGTGGTCGCCTTTGCAGTTTCGGGTGACATTACCAGCCCCGATCAACTTAACTCCTCGTTTAACGCGGCAGTCAGGCTTGGCGATCGCGGTGCTATCTCTGCCGCGGTGCTGGCCCCCGATGAGGCGACGGCGCAAAACAACGTGCTTTCGCGATTTTTCTCGACATTGAAGGAACGCTCGGGCGGCGTTGCCGGCGTGCTCGACGGCGTCATGGATGTTTGGGGACGGCTACTCGTGGGATACGGAGACATCCAAGGTTCGGCCGACGAACTTATGGACGAGATGATTAAAGACCTAGGAGGGGGCGGCGGTGCGTTGGGCTCCATTGCATCGTGGCTCGGCGATACCGTTTCGGCGTCCGTGGCGGCGCTAGGTTTGGAACCGTGCGACTTGCGCCTGCGAAAGCCGGTGCTGACCGATTCCGCCAACGTCATTAAGAGTCCGGGGTCTGACATTGCGGGTCTCTCTCAAACGCAAGACAAACTGCGAAGTATTCCGTTGGGCGTGACCGATCCCAAGGCGCTTTGCGAGGCGTTGGAATATCAAGTCGAACGCACCATTAGCGGTACGGTGTTCACACTTGCGGAGATTCCTCTGCCCGGCGGTGGCTCCATCCCGCTCACCGTCGATGTCGCCACGCTGGTTGGCGCTCTGGGCGGTGGGTCGTAATGAGTATCCGCATGCGTCTGCGCGAGGAGCGCGCCCAAGCGACGGTTGAGATGGCAGTGGTTACGCCCGTTTTGCTGGTGCTGGCACTCATCGTGTACAACGTCATGATCTTTGCCAGCGCTGTCGCGCGCTTCGACCGCGTGGTGCCCGACATCGTGCTGGCGCACGCTGTGGCGCCGGGCGGGGAGGGTGACGAGAGCTCTGCCGATGCCTCGGCGACGGTTCAGACTCAAATTCTGAATGCCATGGAAGGCTATGACTTGCAGATCGAAGTGTCGAGCGAGCAAGGCGCGGAGGCATCGGATGGTGGCCTGCTCTCCCTATCCGGTACGTTTAGGACCTACACCTGCACCATGCACTATGAGCCGTGGCCGACTTCTCTCAGCATCGCTGGCGTTCCGCTGGGGGCGCCGACAACGTTGTCGCACGAGCGCGCGGTGACGGTCGATCCGTGGCGTCCGGGGGTGGTCATGTGACCGCGGTCTCGTCCTACATCGCTTACGCGCGGGCACTCAACAGGCTGGGTTGGACGCCGGCCGAGTTTGTGGTGGCGGAGTCGTTTGCCGTGCGCCTGCGCGGCATGCTGGGACGGCGTCCGGTTGCCGCCAACGGCCTGCCGCTCGTCATGGCGTTTCCACGCTGCTCTTCGGTCCATACGTGTTTTATGGCCTATCCCATCGACATCGCCTTCATCGATGCACGCGGCAATATCCTCGCGCGCTACGAAAACGTATGTCCCTGGTGTATGTGCTCCTGCCCCGGCGCCTGGGCGGTATTGGAACGCCCTTCAATCCTCGCTACACCTCCCGCCCTCCAACAAGTGCCGGCGTAAGAGATTGGCGACAGCGGACTTTCGTCATACGAAATTGGGTAAGATGGAGGAGAAGATGCATGGATGTTGAGATCCATCCCAACGCTAAAAAGCACCTGACGGAAAAGCAGGTACTAGGTGCCTGGTTCGCGGTTACTGAGTGCATTCGCCGCGAGTCGGAGGACGAGCCGCCGAGATGGCTTGCCATTGGATGGCTTCCAGATGGTCGAAGTGTGGAACTTGTTGCGGTCGAACTAATTCGTGGATGGCTCATTATTCATGCCCTGTCTCCGGTTCAGAAGAAATTCTGGCAAGAGATCGAGCGAGCTCGGCAGAGGGGTCGATGATGAGCAAGACGTATACGGCCGCTAATGGTCAGGTTGTAACGGATGAAATGATTGACGCGTGGTGCGAGTCGTACGAGCGCGGAGAGTTTCCGGATGGCGAACGCACCGTTGGTGGGATCGTGCATGGACGGCCCCCGCTCTCAGGTGAGGGGACGGCAACGCTGTCGGTCAAGATTCCTCTGGGAATGAAGGAGGCCATTCGTCGACGGGCGGCTGCCGAGGGGATGACGCCAAGTGAGTTTGCCCGTGCGGCTCTGAGCGAAAAACTTCTTGCTGCCGACTGATGCCTCTGACGTGCCGATTTATAGAACCGAGGCTGT
Organism: uncultured Collinsella sp.; assembly: GCA_900552875.1. Taxonomy (GTDB): domain Bacteria; phylum Actinomycetota; class Coriobacteriia; order Coriobacteriales; family Coriobacteriaceae; genus Collinsella. Next base: position 3,365 of record USCS01000029.1, read on the forward strand.
GCTCAAAAACTTTTTTAAAATTCTCGGTTGACCGGAACGCGTCCTTGGTTATACTAATCAAGCCTTGAAACAAGGCACACCTCAAATGGCTGGGTAGCTCAGTTGGTAGAGCAGAGGACTGAAAATCCTCGTGTCAGGGGTTCGATTCCCTTCCCCGCCACCTTGAATTGACTAGGACCTCTGCAAAGGGGTCCTTTTCTTTTATGTGGACCCGCGGAAACTGCGTCCCAGATCCCGCGCTCAGAACGGGATACGCTTTCCGGCGCGTACTTCCGACGTGCGTGCACATCTCGGCGCACCATCTCGGGCCCGCTCAGACATTCCTCCCGCTTTTGCGCCACTTTGCAGACCTTTCGGTCGTCTGTCCGCACGCGCGGGTATACTCAAAACGATACTTTTCCTATGCAATACGATGCAGGCTCGGCCTGCATGATCCGAAGGGGGCAGTGATGGAGAGGATACTCGGCGTTAATCTCTCTGGCTGGTTTATTCCCGAGCCTTGGGTGACCCCGTCGCTGTACGCGGCGACCGGTGCATCCAACGCAGCCGAGCTGCAGGAGGCCATGGGTACCGCCGCCTATAACGAGCGCATGCGCCGTCATTACGAGACGTTTGTGAGCGAGGACGATTTTCGCCGCATGGCGCAGATCGGTCTCAATGCCGTGCGTCTGCCGGTGCCCTGGTATGCCTTTGGCTCACAGGAGTCCGATGCCTCCTACATATCGGTTGTCGATTACATCGACCGCGCGATTGAGTGGGCTGCCAAGTACGACATCCGCGTGCTGCTCGATCTGGCAACTGTGCCCGGTGGCCAGGGCGATTCCAACGATTCACCCACCACGCCGGAGGCTGTCGCCGAGTGGCATTCGTCCACCAACGGCCGTCATGTCGCACTCGACGTGCTCGAGCGCTTGGCCGATCGCTATGGCGAGGCCGAGAGCCTGCTGGGCATTGAGCTGCTGGACACGCCGCAGATGAGCGTTCGCAAGAGCCTCTTCACCATGACGGATGGCATTCCGGCGCACTACCTGCGCAATTTCTATCGCGATGCCTACGAGCTCGTCCGTTCGTATATGCCCGAGGATAAAATCGTCGTCTTCTCGTCGTCGGGGCATCCCAGCGAGTGGAAGCATTTTATGCGCGGCGCCAAGTACAAGAACGTCTACATGGACCTTCACCTGTACCATTACCGCGACGAGTATGCGCTCGACATCACGAGCCCCCGCGGGCTGACGACGGCGATTTCGCGTAACAAGCGCGAGCTTAAAGAAGCGATTTCGACAGGGTTCCCCGTGCTGGTGGGCGAATGGTCGGGTGCGGCGATCTTTGCCAACTCGTCGGTTACGCCCGAGGGCCGCAATGCCTACGAGCGCGTGTTTATCGCCAACCAGCTGGCTTCGTTTGCGCCGGCTGCCGGTTGGTTCTTCCAAACGTGGAAGACCGAGAAGCGCATTGCAGCATGGGACGCCCGCGCGGCGCTCGGTACGCTCGAGCGCGGCATGATTGAATAGGTTGATATGACGCAAAACAGCGCCCATACGGGCAAACTCTATGTGGTCGGCACGCCCATCGGCAACCTGGGCGACCTGTCCCCGCGCGTTGGCGAGGCGTTTGCCGCCGCCGATGCCATCTGCTGCGAGGACACGCGCGTGACGTCAAAGCTGCTGATGCACCTGGGCATTTCCAAGCCGCTTGTCCGTTGCGACGAGAATGTGATCGCCAGCCGCGCCACCGGCCTGGTCGACCGTCTGCTGGCGGGGGAGACCCTCGCCTTTGCCTCGGACGCCGGCATGCCGAGCGTGTCCGATCCCGGCCAGGCGCTGGTCGAGGCGGCGCGTGAGGCCGATTTGCCCGTCGAAGTTATTCCCGGGCCCTCTGCTTGCGTCACGGCGCTTGTTTCGTCCGGCATTCCCTGCGAGCATTTTTTCTTCGAGGGCTTTTTGGGCCGAAAGCACGGCGACCGTGTGCGCCGTTTGCAGCGCCTTGCCGTGGTGCCCGGCGCACTCATCTTCTACGAGTCTCCACATCGCATCGTGGCGACGCTCGAGGCCGTGGCTGAGGTCTTTCCCCAGCGTGAGGTTGCCGTCTGCCGCGAACTCACCAAGCTGCACGAGGAGGTCTTGCGCGGGCCCGCTGACCAGCTTGCCGAGGAGCTGCGTGCTCGCGGCGAGGTAAAGGGCGAGATTGCGCTGGTCATCGCGCCGCCGAGCGAGGATGAGGAGGCCGGCATCGCGCCGGTTGGCGCTGCGGTAGCGGATCCCGACGAGGCCCTGCGCGAGGATATCCGCACCGCGCTCGAGGAGGGGGAGCCCGCCTCTGCGGTGGCCAAGCGCCTGTCTCAGAAGTATTCGCGCCGCAAGCGCGATGTCTATGCCATGGTGCTCGATATGCAATAGATGGAGGATATCCAGCCCTTGCGCTAGAATCATCCCCTGTATGCAACGTTTTTCTGGAGGACAAACCCCATGGATCAAAGCAAGCCTTCGTTCTTTATCACGACGCCCATCTACTACGTCAACGCCGATCCGCACCTGGGCACGGCTTATTCCACCATCATCGCCGACGTTCAGGCTCGCTATCGCCGCTCCGCCGGCTATAACGTCAAGTTCCTGACCGGCATGGACGAGCACGGCGAGAAGGTCGCCGAGGCCGCAGCCAAGCACAACATGACGCCGCAGGAGTGGACCGACAGCCAGGCTCCGCACTTCAAGGAGCTTTGGAGCAAGCTCGAGATCTCCAACGACGACTTCATCCGCACCACCGAGCCGCGCCAGCATCATGCCGTGCAGTACCTGTGGGGGCGCATGAAGGAGTCCGGCTACCTGTATAAGGGCAGCTACGACGGTTGGTATTGCGTGCCTGACGAGACCTACTTTACCGATACGCAGGTCCAGAAGGGCGACGAGGAGTACGGCAGCGTCGGCCAGCACCTGTGCCCCGACTGCCACCGTCCGCTTGAGCGCGTGCAGGAGGAGTCCTACTTCTTTAAGCTTTCCGCCTTCCAGGACAAGCTGCTTAAGCTCTATGACGAGCATCCCGACTTTGTCGAGCCTGCGTTCCGCATGAACGAGGTTCGCAGCTTTGTCGAGGGCGGCCTCAACGACCTTTCCGTGAGCCGTACGAGCTTTGACTGGGGCATTCAGGTCCCGTTTGACGAGGGTCACGTGACCTACGTGTGGTTCGATGCTCTGCTCAACTATATGACGGCCGTCGGCTACGGTGTCGACACCGACGAGGCGCGTGCCGAGCTGGCCTATCGCTGGCCCGCGCAGTTCCACATCGTGGGTAAGGACATCATCCGTTTCCACTGCGTCATTTGGCCCGCCATGCTCATGGCCATCGGCGAGGCCCTGCCCGAGCACGTCTTTGCCCACGGCTTCCTGACCGTGCGCAATGCCGAGACCGGCAAGGCCGAGAAGATGTCCAAGAGCCGCGGCAACGCCATTGCTCCGCAGGACGTTATCGACATGCTGGGCGTCGAGGGCTATCGCTACTACTTTATGACCGACGTCGTCCCCGGCACCGACGGTGCCATCAGCTTCGACCGCATGGAGCAGGTCTACAACGCCGACCTGGCCAACAGCTGGGGCAACCTCATTTCGCGTTCGCTCAACATGAGCGGCAAGTATTTTGACGGTTGCGCGCCCGCCAAGCCCGCATCGTTCGATGCGTTCGATAACCCGCTGGCAAAGATCGCCGATGGCCTGGTCGACCGCTACATGGCCAAGATGGACGTGCTCGATTACGGTGGAGCCAAGGACGAGGTCATGGAGCTCATCCACGCCGCCAACCACTACATCGAGGACTCCGAGCCCTGGGCACTTGCCAAGGACGAGGCCAAGGCTGACGAGCTGGCATTTGTGATCTACAACCTGCTCGAGGCCATCCGCATTGCCGCTCACCTGCTGATGCCGCTCATGCCCCAGACTTCTGCCGAGGCCCTGCGCCGTCTGTCCTGTGAGGGCGAGGCCGCGAGCGACGACCTCAAGGGCATTTGCACTTGGGGCCTGCTTGCCGGCGGTCAGCCCGTCGAGAAGGGCGATCCGCTGTTCCCGCGTCTGGCGTAGAGACCGCGCGAGCGCCATATCGGCAATTTGCTGTTTAGCTGTAAGGGCATGGCCACCACGGTCCATGCCCTTTTGTTTCAAGACGCCGCCATCATGCTAAGGAGGCAACCATGACAACTTCGCCTTTGGCAAACCCCACGGCCACCAGGGAGCTGCTAGAGGAGTTTGGCCTTGCGACCAAGCATCGCCTGGGCCAGAACTTTCTAATCGACAATCATGTGATCGAGCGTATCTGCGAGCTTGCCGAGCTTGCAGGTGACGAGCGCGTACTCGAGGTGGGTCCGGGTTGCGGTACGTTGACACTTGCGTTGCTGCAGGAGGCGGCGTGCGTTACGTCCATTGAGGCCGATCCTGAGCTCGAACCGGTGCTCGACGCCCACGCCGCCGACTATGCCAACTTCCGCTTTATCATGGGCGACGCGCTTAAGGTGGGCCCGGAGCAGATTGAGCAGGCTGCCGGCGGCGAGCCCACGGTATTTGTCGCGAACTTGCCCTATAACGTGGCAGCGACGATCATTTTGCAATTTTTCCAGACGATGCCGGCGCTCAAGCGTGCCGTCGTCATGGTGCAAAAGGAGGTTGCCGATCGCATTGCCGCAACGCCCGGTAACAAGACCTATGGCGGCTACACGGCAAAACTCGGCCTGTACGCGCAGGTGACGGGTCGCTTTGAGGTGCCGCCGCGTTGCTTTATGCCGGCGCCGCACGTGGACTCGGCCGTCGTGCGTATCGACCGTGTTGACGGCGTGGTGCCCGAGGGGCTCGATCGCGAATTTGTGGCCCGCGTGATTGATGCTGCATTTGCTCAGCGTCGCAAGACCATCCGCAATTCCATGAGCGCCAACGGCTTTACCAAGGACGTGCTCGATGCTGCCTTTGAGGCTTGCGGTATTGCACCCACCACGCGCGCCGAGACGCTTGATGTTGCTGACTTTGTCCGTCTGGCCCAGGAGCTAATCCATGACGCTTAATGCCGAACGCGTGACGTTTACCAAGAAAAAGAAGACGGTTGCTTGTCCCGTGCCCTTGGCGCCGCTTGCCGACACGCATGCACATCTGCTTTCGTTCTGGGGCAAGGATGTGCCCGAGACGCTCCTGCGTGCCAAAGCCGCGGGCGTCGACCTGTTGGTGACGATGCTCGACCCCATCGCCGACAAGCGCAGCGTGACGGACTATAGCGACTGGCTGACGCGCGAGATTCTGCCGATGCAGGATATCCCGCAGATCAAGTATCTTGCCGGCGTGCATCCGTATGGCGCGCCGGACTATGCCGACGACGTTCACGCACAGGTCGTTGCCGCACTCGATGATCCCTTATGCGCCGGTATTGGCGAAATCGGTCTGGACTACCACATGGACTATGACGACGATATCGCGCCGGCACCCCATAACGTGCAGATTGACTGCATGGCGCGCCAGCTCGAGCTTGCCGTGTGCCGTAACGTGCCGGTGGAGCTGCATCTGCGTCACGAGGACACGGACCAGGAGCGCACCTCGCACGTGGACGCCTACAACGTGCTTCGAGAGGTGGGCGTGCCCCAGGCCGGTTGTGTGCTGCACTGCTTTGGCGAGGACCGCGCCACGATGGAGCGCTTTGTGGAGCTGGGTTGCTATATCGCCTATGGTGGCGCGGCCACCTTTAAGCGCAACGACGACGTGCGCGAGGCATTTGCGGCAACCCCACTCGATCGAATTTTGTTCGAGACGGATTGCCCGTATATGGCTCCGGAGCCCATCCGCGGTCTTGAATGCGAGCCCGCAATGATCTCCATTACGGCAAACGCGCTGGTTAACGACCGTGTCGATCGCACTGGTGAGGATGCCGAGGCAATCGCGCGAGCAGCTTGGGAAAATGCCTGCAAACTTTTTCAAAAATAGTTCTTGCGTTCGCGATGGCGCTCCGTTATTCTAATTCCTGCACGCGGGCGTGGCGGAATTGGCAGACGCGTACGGTTCAGGTCCGTATGGGGGCAACCCCATGAAGGTTCAAGTCCTTTCGCCCGCACCATTGAATGAAAGAGCTCCCAGCAATGGGAGCTTTTTTGTTATGGGCCGTTTTTGGCAGATTTGACATATCGATTTCGCGCGGTAGATGCCCCTGTGGTCAAAAAGTGGCAAATATGAGTACTGACATGAAAATAGAGACATTTCATGAAGCCATTTTTGCTCATTTTACGCAACAGATGTACGCTAATTTGGCTCAACCTTGAGACAAAATGAAGTAATTTCGATAGACCTCGGGTTCAACGAGGCGATTTTGACCCAAATACGCTGTTACTAAACTGGTGACAGTACTCATATTTGGCCTTTTTTGACCACGGGTCCTCTTGTTGGTGTCACACAGCTGCTTCGTGCGGGTATCCTAATGCCAACGTGTGCCTATCAGAGGAGAGACCATGCTGTTGTCCGGTATCATCGCCGCCCTTACCAGCCTTTTGATTCCCATCATCATTCTGTTGCTGCTGCTTCCCAACGCCTGCTATGTCGTTGAACAACAGCATGCCGTGATCATCGAACGTCTGGGCAAGTTTAACCGCATCGTCAACGCGGGCTTCCACATGAAGGTGCCCGTGATCGACCGCAAGGCCGCTACGGTGAGTCTGCGCACCATGAAAAACGGTTTTGACATCGACGTTAAGACTCAGGACAACGTGACCATCGGCCTTGAGGTCTCTGCTCAGTACCACGTGAGCTATGACATGGGCGCCGGCCCGGCAGATTCGGGCATCTACAAGAGCTACTATATGCTGCAGGAGCCCGTCGACCAGATGCGTGACTTCATCACCGACGCCCTGCGCTCTTCGATTCCCGTCTACACACTCGATGAGGTCTTTGCCAAGAAGGATGACATCGCCAAGGATGTCAACGCTACCGTTTCCGAGCAGATGGCCGCCTACGGCTTCACCCTCGTGTCGACGCTCATCACCAAAATCGCACTGCCGACCGAGGTCGAGAACTCCATGAACGACATCAACGCCGCCCAGCGCAAGCGCGCTGCGGCACAGGAGCTCGCCGAGGCCGACCGCATCAAGCGCGTCACCGAGGCGACCGCCGAGGCCGAGGCTATGGAAAAGGCGGGCGAGGGCATCGCCAACCAGCGCAAGGCCATTGCACTGGGTATCAAAGATTCGCTCGAGATCATCCAGGAGACGGGTGTCGGCAATGACGAGGCCAACCAACTGTTCATGTTTACGCAGTGGTCCGAGATGATGACGGAGTTCGCTCGCACGGGTAAAACCTCGACGGTCGTGCTGCCGAGCGACTTTTCGCAGTCGGCCTCTATGTTCGAGCAGATGCTGGCTGCCGGTAAGGTTCAGAACGAGTCAAAGGAGTAGGCACGCGTGAAATACACCGTCGTTTGTGTTGGCAAGCTCAAGGAGCGCTTTTGGAAGGACGCGTGCGCTGAGTACACCAAGCGCCTAGGTGCCTATGCCAAGGTTGATATCCGCGAGGTGGCCGATATCGACCCGGCTAAGGCGGGCGGCGTGGATGCCGCGCGCGACAAGGAGGGGGCGGCAATTCTTGCTGCATTGCCGTCTCGGGCGCATGTGATCCTGCTGGCTATCGAGGGCAAGGAGCGTTCGAGTGAGGAGCTCTCGGCGCGGCTCGACGATCTTATGCTGCGAGGCAGCAGCGACATCGCCTTTGTAATCGGCGGATCGGACGGCGTGAGCGATGACGTGCGCGCCCGCGCCGACGAGATGCTCAGCTTTGGACGCATTACCTTGCCGCATAACCTGGCGCGTGTGGTGCTGCTAGAGCAGATTTACCGTGCCTGCAAGATCAGTCGTGGCGAGCCGTATCACAAATAGGTCGGCAATACGAAACAATGGCGTGGGACAATAGCTTTCGTTTTGAAGAGCGTGTCTGAGAGGACTATGAGATATGAAGATTGGGTTTGTCGGTTTTGGCAATATGGCGAGCGCTATGGCCGATGGCTGGATCGCTGCTGGTGTAGCTGCGAGCGACATGTGCGCCTGCGCGGGTCGCTACGACGTACTGGTTGAGCGCTGCGAGGCACGCGGCATGGTCGCCTGCCACGATGCCGCCGAGGTTGTCGCCGCATCCGATATCGTGGTCGCTGCGGTCAAACCGTACATGATCGAGAAGGTATTCGCCCCGCTCAAGGATGCTCTTGCCAAAAAAGTCGTTCTGTCGGTTGCCTGGACCTGGGACAGTGCCAAGTGGGAGCAGGTCCTGCCGGGCGTCGCGCATATCTCGACGGTGCCCAACACGCCGGTTTCGGTGGGCGAGGGCGTCATCGCTTGCGAGAAGGCTTCCACGCTTAGTGATGAGCAGAGCGTAGTGGTGCTTGATCTGCTTGGCAAGCTCGGTGCGGTGGTCGAGCTCGATACGAGCCTGCTGTTCGTGGGCGGCACGGTGGGTGGTTGCGCTCCGGCATTTGTCGCTATGGCAATCGAGGCCCTGGGCGATGCGGCGGTCAAGCACGGTATCCCGCGTGCCGATGCCTATCGCATTGTGAGCCAGATGGTGCTAGGTACGGCAAAGCTGCAGCTTTCAACTGGTCAGCATCCTGCGGCGATGAAGGATGCCGTATGCTCGCCCGGTGGCGCCACCATCAAGGGCGTCGTTGCGCTCGAGGACGCCGGCATGCGCAGTGCCCTGGTCAAGGCAATCGACGCAACTCTCCAGTAAAACCTGCCATTTAGGGACAGGTTTATTTTGGCAGGTTTTTCCTGCACTGATAATTGTTCTCGGGGGAAGCGGGCACTGCGGGGCGCGGCGACAGCGCGCGATTTCCGCGTCGCAGCGCTACCCTGATGCTGAAAGCCGGGGCGATGACCCACTGACCTGCTGACGCCTCTTCGGCCGTCCTCAAATCCGACCTGTC
>USCS01000030.1 GCA_900552875.1 uncultured Collinsella sp.
GACGGAAACGCGATCGTCATCGGTAAGTGCCCGAAATGCGGCAAGGACCTCTATGCGACGAAAAATCAGTTCCGCTGCGCCGGAGTGCATTTCAAGAAGACAGGCGAGAAAGATGGGAAAGCCGTCTTCGCCCAGGACGGAACCTGCGACTTTTCCATCTACCGTTTTGTCGGACCAAAGGATAAGCCGAAGAAGCTCACCGACAAGAATGGCAGGGAAATCGCCGAAAAAGGAAAGACATCGCTTATCAAGGGAATCAAGAAGAAAAGCGGGGATGGAACCTATGACGCGTACCTCACATTGAATCGCGAGACCTGGTCGCTTGATATGCAATTCCCCGAGTTCAAGGGGAAGAAACACAAAGGCTAGTTCGGGGCTAGAATTATCTACAAAGCGGGATCATCGTCCCGCCCGTTCGCATTGTCATCGACTGGAGATCACTCATGTCCACGTTTAATTTCCCCCATATTAGAAAACGATCATGCAGGCCGTATCCGGAATCCGGTGCCGGGACCGTCGAATACGTCATCGTCGTCCTCGTTGCGATCGTGATCGGTTTGATACAATTGACCACAATGCAGTCAGTAAATGATGTCCAAGCTGAAGCCGGAGATCGATAGAAAGTAATTTCATTATGGAAGAAAAGACCGAAGCCGTTAAGAGCGAGGAAACTACGGTTGGTTTGACTATGAACTATAACCCGTTTTCGTTCATTTCCTGCCAGGAGGACGCCTTGGTGCTGGCGGGGTGCATCTCACATGGCTTGGATGCAGATATCATCAAGAAAAGCGGGGACTTTTTCGCGACGGCTCGCGCCATGCTTCTCGATGCGTGTGTCTGCCTGCTCTATCGCCAGGGCGGCGATTCGATGAGCATGCAGGGTCTCGTAGCTCTTCTGCAGAACGACATCAGCCATAACGAGGATCAGGATATGCCCTCGATCAAGGCTGCCTATGACAAGATCGAGGCCGACGGCGCGACTGTCGAGGAGGACCTGGGGCTGAAGCGGTACCGCATGTTCCAGGCCATCGCCTACGGTGAGACGGCAATCTCCGTCGAGCTGGATCTGTACGCCAAGTTGTCCGCTATGGTCGATAGGCCGCTTGTCGGCTAGACCAACGAGTCGAATCGATATGCCAGCGATTCGTATGACGATGCGCTATTCCTGCGGCGCCCACGGCGCCTATGATCCGCTCGCCAGGGCTCGCTGATTGATTTTTCTGGCACTCTTCTCTTTGGGGCATCCGGCTATGGGTGCCCCTTTTTTGATGAGAGATGGTAGAATCTTACAAAGAAAAATAAAGAAATGGGGGATTTAACCGTGATCGGTGACAACTTAAGACAAGCAAACAAAGTAAAGGGCACTTCCTGCCTTTCGGGTGATGTGCGATGATGAATCGAAGCGGAATCGAAACGTATGAGCTGTTGCGCCTGGATGAGGTGGCGCTCGCCGGGTATTTCGATTTGGAAGATACCAGGTTTGAAGAATGGTATGAAAAGAACCGCGCAGTCGGCGACAGATTGTACAGCGCAATTCTTGATAGAAAAATTGACCTCGTAGCTTTCCGCGGAACGGAAGACGGTCGCTACTACTCCATCCTTACGCGTAGCCCGAAACAGGAAGGCTCCCTGCAGCTCACGGATATCGACAGCAAGGGACCGATCGGGCATCGCCGGCTTACGAACCAGAAGATGCTCGATCTTCCGGGATACGGTGCCGTCCTCGCCGCCGTTCCCGACATCTCGAAATGCAATGAACGGGACATCCTGCAGGCGATTGGATTCACACAGAAGGGCGATCGAAGCCTGAAGGAAAAAGCTGCCATCGGCAGGGAGGGCAGCAAACAGCTTGAAGCCGCGCGCAATCGCGAAGGGCTAGAAAACTTTGATGGGCGTGATTTCCGATGAGTGCTCGTCCGGTTATCCAAACTTACAGGCTGGCCTCCCTGCACGAATCCGCGATCGCCCGACTTAAGAACCCCAAAAACGATAGGTATAAAGAGCTCTATCTCCAAAACAGGGAAATCGGCGAGAAAGTCTATAACGCCGTCCTGTCAGGTCGCCTCGATCTCGCCTGTTTTTGCGGAGACTCCAGCAAATACTATTCGGTTCTGACACGGAGTACCAGGCAGGACGGCGCACTCCAAGTTACCGAGATCGACCGGAAAGGACCGATCGGGCATCGACTCCTCACTGGTCCCAAGCAACTCGAGCTTCCGGGATACGGCGCGACGGTCGCCGCCGTATCCGATATCTCACGGTGCACGGAACAGGAAATCCTCGATGCCGTTGGATTCAAGATGCAACAAGGTCTGAATTCCAAAGCCATGAAGTGCAAGGTCTCCCATAACCGGCTCGACGATGAACGCTTAAAGATTGATCTTCCAAAAAAGGGAAAGTCCCCCGCACGTTAATCCGTGCAAGGGACTTTCCCTTTATGATTCAATCTGCCTTTCCCCGGTTAATGCTCCTGGAGTGAAGTCTCTATAGCCTGTTTCCCGTCATTGAGCAATTCGGAAGCGTTGCGGCTAACTTCCTGTTTGTGTCCCAGGCTACGATCCGCCGTTTTGGACGAACTCGCAGGATACTTCGCATCATAACGGTCACCAATGAGGGAAGCCAGTTCGTCCCGATCGTAATAATCTACGTCAGGTCCGTCTGCACAATTATCGATATAGCCGTCTCGAAGAACGGTGACTTCGCCGCCTTCGGTGTAAGCCCGTCCGTATCCCCAGCTGTAAAACGGGATCTCGTCGGCCTGCTCGATGAGATTCTTGACACTCCCCGTAGTTGAAACCAGGGGATTCTCGGTTCTGCGAGGTCTGCCGTCGGGGACCGGTATAGTCCTCTAGGGTCTTACGTCCTCTCCCCGAGCGTTTAGGCGGTTATAGCCGCCACGGTTCCCGCGTGCCCCGCGGTACCTTCCGTGTTGGAGAGGATGCGTTTCCCCTCCGCCAGTATGTTTCTCGCTGCATTGACGTCGCGGTCGTGGTGCGCACCGCACGCGGGGCAGTCCCATGACCGTACCGACAGCGGCAGGGCGTCGAGCCTGTGCCCGCAGCCCGAGCAGGTCTTGCTCGACGGGTAGAAGCGGCCGACCCTTACTAGGGTGCGCCCGCGCTCGGCGCACTTGTACTCAAGCAGCCGTGCGAACTCACCGAACGAGGCATCCGACACGGCTTTCGCCAGATGACAGTTTCGCATCATGCCCTTGGCGTTCAGGTCTTCCATGCACAGGACTTGGTTCTCATCCGCGAGCATGGTCGTGACCTTATGGAGGGTATCGGTCCTGGCATCAGCGATCTTCGCATGGATCCTGGCGACCCTCTTCCGCTGTTTCAGATACCTGCCGCTCGGTTTCTCGCCCCTGCGTGTACCTTTCCTGCGGGAGAGCCTACGCTGCTCCCGCGCAAGCTTGCGCTCATATTTCTTGAGGTGGCGCGGGTTTCCGATCTTCGTGCCGTCCGAGAAAGTCGCGAGCGTTTCGACGCCGAGGTCGATTCCGACCTCCCGGTCGGTCGCGGGCATGTCTTTAGCCGGCACGTCGGTGCAGAGGAAGGTGGCGAAGTAGCGGCCGGCCGCGTCCAGGGAGACCGTGACCGACATGAAACGCCCCTGGAGCGGTCGGGATACCTTAGCCCGGACAGTCCCGAGCTTCGGCAGCGCGATATGGTTGCGGTCGAGGACCTTGCCGCCGTTGGTGCGGTACGACTGCCGGGCGTGCCGGCGCGACTTGAACTTGGGGAAGCCCGGCTTCCCGCCCTCGCGCACGCGTCGGAAGAAGTTCCTGTAGGCGCGGTCGAGGTCGCGGATGGACTGCTGGAGCGCCATGGAGTCCACTTGCGCGAGCCAGGAGGTCTCGGGGTCGCGCTTCCACGCAGGGATCATCTTGATCAGATCATTGGTGGCGATACTCTTCCCGGTCTCGCCGTAGGCGGTCTTCTTGACATCGAGGGCGCGGTTGTACACGAAGCGGCAGCAACCGAACGTCCGCGCGATCTGGTCGCGCTGTGACTCATTCGGGTAGATTCGGTATTTGAACCCGCGTTCCATCGGCTAGACCTCCTTCTGTCTCTCTATGTATTTCCTCACCTGCGCGAGCGGTGCACCTCCCACGGTCGACACGAAGTAGCTGTTCGTCCAGAGCGTCGGCAGCTTGCGCTTCAGCTGCGGGAACTCGGCGCGCAGGTCGTGGCTGGTCCTGCCCTTGATGCGCTTCACGGCCCGGTGGATGCCGAACTGGGGGTCGACTGAGACGAGCATGTGCACGCGGTCGGGCATGACCTTGATTTCCCTTATCTCGAAATCGAGTTCCTCCGCGACCTCGTGCGCGATCTCCTCGAAGCGGGAGCCGATGCCGTCCACGAGCACCTTCCTGCGGTATTTCGGGCAGAAGACCACATGGTAGTCGCAGTCCCAGACTATGTTGTCGTTGCTCCTGTATCTATCCATGAAAACAGTATACCACTTGCAGCCGTATATGTATATCGGCTGACGCCGATGCGCCTTATATCCCCATATCCCCATATCTGAAGAAAGGGGTTTTGCGGCGCTTTTGATAAAAGAGCCGCCCGCGAGTGGTTGCTTTGCGGGCCGCTGGGTATAAGCACGGTCGTACTGAGTTTTACGCGGCCGAGCCGCGTCGCATTATGGAGGTCACCATGGCTGACATTAAGCAGATTACCCCCGAGAACTTCGACGCCACCGTCAACGGCAGCCTTCCCGTGCTGGTCGATTTTTGGGCTCCCTGGTGTGGGCCCTGCCGTTCGCTGTCGCCCATCGTTGACGAGGTTGCCGATGAGCTGGCGGGCAAGCTTGCCGTTGCCAAATGCAACGTCGACGACAACCAGGACCTGGCCATGAAGTATGGCGTCATGAGCATCCCCACGCTGATTGTGTTTAAGAACGGCGAGGAGATTGACCGCTCGGTTGGCGCTCTGCCCAAGGCGAGGCTGCAGGCACTGCTGGAGAAGCATCTGTAATACGCTTGTTACTTACCCGCCGTCCATGAGCGCTTTTGCACCGCTCGCCGGACTGCCGGGCGCGGCGCGGACGACCACGGATAGTATGGTAGTTACAAACAGCCCCCAGTGAACGGGTGCGAGTCACACAGACTCGCACCCGTTTTCTTATGCAGCTGCGCACAGAGCGGGCGTAGTAAAATCTGAGCCACTGAACTGCCCCATACAAAAGGAGATTTTCCATGCATGATGTTGGAATGAACATGAGCCAGCTTGCCATGAGCGTCAAGCAGGTCGACGACACCATCGAGCTCGCTCACGAGTGGAGCCATCAGCTGCTGCATGCGACCGAGAACTTTGACATGGAGCGTATTGGCGCCAAGCTCGAGGCCGCCATGGCTGCGCTGCACGAGGCGCATGACGCGCTCGAGGGCTACGAGGACGCCATCGAGGCCGACCATAACTCCGTCGGCTCCGTGAAGCTGGTGTAGCGTGACCGAGCACGAGCACGAGCACGAGCACGAGCACGGCTGCGACCACAAGCACGAGCATCCGCACGGTCCGGCCGACCAGGCGAGCTGCCGTTGCGCCGGCTCCAGCTCCGAGCTGGTCCGCTTTTCGGTGACCGCGCCCGACGATCTGCTGCGCCGCTTTGACGAGCAGATCGCACGCCGCGGTGACGTGGCCAACCGCTCCGAGGCCGTACGCGACCTGATTCGCGCCTCGATCGCGAAGGAGCAGATGCGCACGCCCGATGAGCACGTTATCGGGTCGCTCACCATGATCTACGACCATCACACCGGCGATCTGACGCGCCGTCTGGACGAGGTGCAGCACGACTACACCGACGAGATCGTATCGACCATGCACGTGCATCTGGATCACCACAACTGCTTGGAGATTCTGGCGCTCAAGGGTCGCGGCGAGCGCGTCTACGAACTAGCCGACCGTCTGCTGGGCCTGCGCGGCGTTAAGCACGGCGAGCTCACGTGCGCCGCCACCAAGCAGAGCCTGGGGCTGTAGCGGGATTTCCCGCAGCGCACCCGCCAAAAAGGGACAGGTTTGTTTTGGCAGGTTTAGCGTTTTACCTACCAAAATAAACCTGTCTATTTTGGTCGGTTTTGATGAGGGAGAGCCGCATGCGGCATGTGCATATTCATGTGACGGGCATTGTGCAGGGCGTTGGCATGCGGCCGTTTGTGTATCGCGAGGCCATGGCGCATGGCATCTGCGGCTGGGTGCTCAACGCAGGCGACGGCGTGCATGTCGAGGCGCATGCCTCGGGTGCGGCCGTCGACGGCTTTGTCGCCGCGCTGTCGGAGCACGCACCCGCGGCTGCCCGCGTGGAGCGCGTCGACGTTGCGGATTTGGAGCCCGACACTTGGGATGACGCCAATGAGCAGGACTTTCGCATTGTGGCGTCACAGGATAAGACTGCACATACGACGCTCATCTCGCCCGATATCGCCACCTGCGACGACTGCCTGCACGAACTGTTCGACCCCGCTGATCGACGCCACCACTACCCCTTTATCAACTGCACCAACTGCGGACCGCGCTTTACCATCATCCGCTCGCTGCCTTATGACCGAGCGGCCACCTCTATGGATCGCTTTCCCATGTGCCCCGAATGCGCCGCGGAGTATGCCGGCCCACTTGACCGGCGCTTTCATGCGCAGCCCGATGCCTGCTTTGACTGCGGGCCGCATATTACCTGGCGCGAGGCGGCAGGCGGCATGGTGCTCGAGAGCTCAGAGGCGACGCCGGCTGTCGGCGACACGCGCGAGTCTAGCGACGCTATTATCGAGCGCTGTGTCGAGCTGCTCGAGGCCGGCGGCATTGTTGCCATCAAGGGCCTGGGCGGATTCCATCTGGCTTGCGACGCCGCCAACGAGCAAGCAGTAGTCGAGCTGCGCCGTCACAAGCGCCGCAGCAACAAGCCGCTTGCCGTTATGGTGCGCGACCTTACCGATGCCGAGCGCCTGTGCCGTGTCAACGACGCCGAGCGCGACTTGCTGGCCGGCAGCATCCGCCCCATCGTGCTGCTGCGCCGGCGTGGTGTTGGCATGGGAGATTCCTTCGATGCTCTCGCACTTGCGCCGTCCGTTGCGCACGATCTGCCCGAGCTCGGCGTCATGCTCCCCTATACCCCGCTTCAGCATCTGCTGCTTGCCGCGGCAGAAACGCATGGCATGCACGCGCTGGTTATGACCAGCGGAAACTTGAGCGAAGAGCCCATCGAGACCGATGACGATCTTGCCTGGGAGCATCTCGTTGCCGCCGGCATCGCCGACGCGCTGCTCGGCAATGACCGCGCGATCCTCTCGCGCTACGACGACTCCGTGGTACGTGTGGTCGACGGGGTCGTTATGCCCGTGCGCCGCGCTCGCGGGTACGCCCCGCAGCCGTTGCCGCTGCCGGCACTCGCCAGCGCCGCGCCCTGTGTGCTCGCCTGCGGCCCGCAGCAAAAGGCCACGATCGCACTCACGCGCGAAGACGCGAATGGAACGTCGGCCTGTTTTGTGTCGCAGCATATCGGCGATGTCGAAAACGGTGCGACTTTCGATGCGTGGAATGCGGCACGCACGCGACTGGAAGACCTTTTTGACCTAGCGCCCGCCGCGCTGGCCTGCGACTTGCACCCCAGCTACCTATCGAGTCAGTGGGCACGCGAACAGGCGCGCGAGCGCAATCTGCCGCTTATCGAAGTCCAGCACCATCATGCGCATATCGCGAGCGTGATGGCTGAGGCTATCGCCACAGGACAGCTTGCACCCAATGCGCGCGTACTTGGCATCGCCTTCGATGGAACGGGCGCTGGCACCGACGGAACCATTTGGGGCGGTGAGTTTCTTGTCGCCGGCCTCGCCGATTTTGAGCGCACCGCGCACCTGCGTACCTGGGCACTCCCCGGTGGCGCCGCATCTGTGCGCGACGCCCGACGCAACGCCTTTGCCCTGCTGAGCGAGCTCGATCTACTCGAACATCCGGGTGCCGCGGGACTCCTGGGCGGCCTCGATGAGCAGACGCGCAGTATCACGACCACGATGATCAAGCGGAACATCAACAGCCCGCGAACGAGCAGTATGGGCCGTCTGTTTGACGCCGCGGCGGCGATCTTGGACATCTGCGGCACTGCAACCTACGAGGGCGAACCCGCCATCGAGCTCGAGGCCGCCGCCTGGCGCGCTTTTAGCGACGAAAACAGCCATTTCACTGGCAATCAGGCTGGCGTATCCGCATCCGTCTCAACATCGCTGGACAGTTTGTTCAGATATGTATTAACTACTGACCCCCTATCCCGCATTTTTGCCTCAGATTTGGCCAAAAAAGGCTCTCCAGACACCCTATTTGCGGCAAATATGTCTGCCGAACACCCCAAATCAACCCATTTGAGGTGTTCGCGGACGGCTTTTGCCACCCAGAGCCCATCACAAAAATACGTATCTGAACTAACTGTCCAGGCGGCCTCGGATAGCTCCCTCGTTCTGGACCAAAAACCACTTTTTGAGGCGCTTTTGAGTGGAATCGAGGCCGGTGTGCCGGCCGACAAGCTCGCACTCGACTTCCATATCGCCATTGCACGCGCATCGGCCCAAGTCGCAAGCGAGATCTGCGCCCGCGAAGGCATCGACATCGTCGCACTCTCGGGCGGCGTGTTCATGAACCGACTTTTGCTTCAGCTCCTCACGCGCGAACTCAAAGACGCCGGTCTTGCCGTCTTGGTTCCGCACACCGTGCCCGTCAACGACGGCTGCATCGCCTACGGCCAGGCGGCGGTCGCCCGCGCTCGGCTCGCGCAGGTCATACCGCAGTAGGTTGTTTGGCCAGCCTATGCGCCGCCGTCTCACAGGTGTAACGCGTTTGCCCGCAACCCCCGCGAGCGCTACCATCAACTGATGGATTATTAAGCGCCTATCCAGCGCAAAGCGTATAAAAGGGGAACATTATGTGCCTTGCCGTTCCCGGTAAAGTGGTCAAACGCGACGACGACCTCAAGGCGACCGTCGACATGATGGGCATCGAGCGCCCCGTGTCGCTGCGACTTGTGCCGACGGCACAGGTGGGCGACTATGTTCTCGTACACGCCGGCTTTGGCATCCAGATTGTCGACGAGCAGGAAGCTCAAGAGACGCTCGACCTGGTCAATACCATGACTGAGCTGGTCGAAGAGGACCAGCTGGTCACCAACCCGGCCGAGGCATACTAGTGGCGGCGGCACAGCCGGTTCACTCCGGTATCGACTTTTCGGCATTCCGCGACCCACGGCTCGCTCGCGAGCTCATCGACCGCATTCATGAGCTTGTCGGCGACCGCAGCATCAACCTTATGGAAGTCTGCGGCACGCATACCGTGAGCATTGGCCGCTATGGTTTTCGCTCCATTATGCCGGCGGGGCTCAAACTGTTGAGCGGCCCGGGCTGCCCCGTCTGCGTTACCGCGAACCGCGACATCGACCACGCAATCGCACTCGCCAAGATGGACGGCGCCATCATCACTACCTTTGGTGACATGATGCGCGTGCCCGGATCGTCTACCTCGCTTGCCGCGCAAAAGGCAGCCGGACGCGACATCCACATCGTCTACTCGCCACTCAATGCGCTCGATATTGCCGAGCACAACCCCGACCGCCCGGTCATCTTTATGGGCGTGGGCTTTGAGACTACGACGCCCACCATCGCCGCCGCCATCCTAGAGGCAGATGCGCGCGGGCTCCAGAACTTCTCGGTCTATTGCGCCCACAAGACCACGCCACCGGCGCTGCGCACGATTGCCAACGACCCCGAGACGACCATCGACGGCTTTATCCTGCCGGGCCATGTCGCCACCATCACTGGGCTTGCACCCTTTGGCTTTTTGGCCGACGAGTTTAAGACCCCGGGCGTGGTTACCGGATTTGAACCGGTCGATATTCTGCAGGGCATCTGCATGCTGGTCCAGATGGTCGTTGAGGGGAGGCCCGCGATCGACAACGCGTACCGTCGCGGCGTCAATGCGGACGGCAATCCCGTAGCACGCCAGCTGGTCGAGCAGGTGTTTGAGCCGTGCGATACCACGTGGCGCGGGCTGGGACCGATTGCCGCCTCGGGCCTTTCCATCCGTCCCGAGTTCTCGCGTTTTGACGCCGGCACCCGCTATGACGTGCCCGTTGAACCGACGGTCGAGCCGCGCGGATGCCGTTGCGGCGACGTACTGCGCGGGGCCATAGCGCCGAGCGACTGTCCGCTGTTCGGCCACGCCTGCACGCCCGAGCATCCTGTTGGCCCGTGCATGGTGAGCTCGGAAGGCAGCTGCGCGGCACATTATCGTTATCATGACTAGCCCAAACACCCTCGATTGGAGTTTTCGATATGTCCCATAGCGTCACCGATAGCACTGTCCTGCTGGGCCACGGCTCCGGCGGGCAGATGATGAAGCGCATTATCGACGAGGTCTTTCTGGATGCCTTTGGGTCGCCCGAGCTGCTCGAAGGCAACGATGCCGGTGTCGCCGCCCTGCCCGCGAGCGGGCACATCGCCATGTCGACCGACAGCTTTGTGGTGACGCCGCAGTTCTTTCCCGGCGGCAATATCGGCAGGCTCGCCGTGTGCGGAACCGTCAACGACGTCGCGACCTCGGGCGCCAACGTGCGCTACCTTTCGTGCGGCTTTATCCTCGAAGAGGGCTATCCCATGGATAAACTGCGTCAGATTGTGCAGACCATGGCCGAGACGGCGCGCGAGGCAGGCGTCAAAATCATCACCGGCGACACCAAGGTGGTCGAGCGCGGCGGGGCCGACGGCGTCTACATCAACACCGCCGGCGTGGGCGAGGTTCCTACGGGCGTGACGCTCAGCGGCGCCAACTGCCAGCCCGGCGACGTCATCCTGGTCTCGGGCACGCTAGGCGACCACGGTATCGCCATCATGAGCCAGCGCGAGGGCCTGGCGTTCTCGAGCAGCATCGAGAGCGACGCCGCGCCGCTCAACCACCTGATTGCCGACGTGCTGGCCGCCGCCCCCGACACGCGCTGCTTCCGCGACCCCACGCGCGGAGGCCTGGCCTCCACGCTCAACGAGTTTGCGCAGGCCAGCGGCGTTGCCATGGAGATTGACGAGGGCGCCGTACCCGTGCGCCCCGACGTGCAGGCCGCCTGCGAGATGCTCGGCTACGACGTGCTGCAGGTTGCCAACGAGGGCAAGATGGTCGCCGTGGTGCCAGCCGAGCAGGCCGACGCGGCGCTAGCGGCCATGCGCGCCGCCCGCTACGGCAAGAACGCCGCCATCATCGGTCGCGTGCTGCCGGTCGCCGAAGGTGCTCGTCCCGCCGTGCGTGTGCGCACCGGCTGGGGCTCGACGCGTATCCTCGACATGCTCGTGGGAGAGCAGCTGCCCAGGATCTGCTAGCGGCAAAGGCTTGCGCTGGCGCGATGCGCCCCGATGCCGTTAAAGATGTTCAGATTCCAGGCACGCCCGACGCGCAAGCCCAGTATCATGGGGTGCGCTTTACAACTCAAACGGCAGGAGCACCCATGACAGCTGCTTATTCCCATGTGATCTTTGATCTGGACGGCACCATCCTCAATACGCTCGAGGACCTGGCGACAGCCGGCAACCATACCTGCGAGCTGCACGGCTGGCCCGCGTTTGCCGTGGACGAGTACCGCTACAAGGTGGGAAACGGCATGCTCAAGCTGGTCGAGCGCTTTATGCCCGCCGAGTACGCGGGCGACGGCCGCATGTTTGAGCAGACGCTCGCCGAGTTTAGGGCTTATTACGGCGAGCACAAGGAGGACCACACCGCCCCCTATGCCGGCACGGTCGAGATGCTCGACCGTCTGCGCGCCGCGGGCGTTGAGCTTGCCGTGCTCACCAACAAGGACCATATTTCGGCGGCTCCGCTTATCGAAAAGTACTTTGGCCCCGATCGTTTTGCGCTGGTGCAGGGTCGTGTCGACGCGTTTCCACCCAAGCCCGAGGCTCCCGTCACGCTGCATGTAATGGAGGAGCTGGGCGCCGACCCGGCGACCACGCTCTACGTTGGCGATTCGAATGTCGATGTTCTGACCGGCCACAATGCCGGCCTTAAGAGCGCCGGCGTCACCTGGGGCTTCCGCGGCCGAGCAGAGCTCGAAGCCGCCGGCGCCGACTACGTAGTGGACACCCAGGACGAACTCGCCGCGCTGATCTTGGGCGAGTAGCGAGCCGCCCACCAATAAGTTGCGGTGAAATAGGGACTGATTGCCGGCCTACTGCCCCCAAACAGTCCCTATTTCAC
>USCS01000031.1 GCA_900552875.1 uncultured Collinsella sp.
GAGCCGCATTTTGATGACGGCCGGCATTCAGAGCGTGATCTGCTCGGGCGAGGAGCCCGATGCGCTCGTGCGTCTGGCCCGTGGCGAGAGCGTGGGCACGCTGTTCGACCCGCCGGCGGAGCGTCTGGACATCGCACCCCGCAAGTTGTGGATCGCGCTGGGTGACAAGGCACATGGCTCGGTAACGGTTGACGACGGTGCCGCGAAGGCGCTGGTCAGCCGTGGTTCTTCCTTGCTTGCGGTGGGTATTCGCGAGGTTGATGGCCAGTTTGCCGAGGGCGATGTGCTCGATGTGTGCGATCCGAGAGGTATGGTCGTCGCCCGCGGTATCGCCGAGGCCGATTCGGACGTGCTGGAACTTGCCGCCGGCCGCCGCCAGGACCAGATCGCCAGCAACCGCCTGCTCGCTAACCTGGCCGAGAAGCCGGCGATACACAGGGATAATTTAATCGTCTTCGCATAACCAATTGACGCTGCAAACGCCCCTAAGCGGCAATCTGACGTTCAATCGTCGGGCATGACCAAAAGGTCAATGCCCTCCTCTTTCACGTCACCTTGCTCGCTTAGGGGCGTTTTCGCTTTCCGTTCTCTACCTGCGGCATTGTCGTTGCCGGCACTTGTTCGGCACTTGGGGACGTTCTTTTTGTGCCGGCAGGTGGGGACACTCCTTTGCTAGAAGATCTGGCGCAGGTCTCCTCGGTTGAGGGCTTCGTTGAAGAGGTGCTTGAACACCACGCTGCCGTGCAGGCCATCGTGCTCGAACTCGTTGGTCACCCAGGCATGCGAGTTGCCCACGCGGCTGAGCGTATCAAGCTGCAGGCCCGAATCCACGTACATGTCGTCGAAATACACCGCGGCCTGCAGGGGCACCTCGTTGCACGCCAGTCGCTGCGGGTCGTAGATCTTGTCCCAGCTGGTGTCTTCCATCAGCAGGTCCATGGCGGGCTTGAAGGGCTTGAGCTCGGGCATCTGCTCGAACATCCACGGGAACATGGCCTCGCCGGTAAACATGAGCGGGCGCGCGAGTGTGTCGAACTCGGCACGATGGGCCTTCTCCTCTGCTGCGGCCCAGCGAATGGGCATGGTGTCGCCGTCGGCGTAGATAAACTCCTGCAGTGTCCAGTACAGCGGGTTCGTGCGTGTGTTGGTGCGCTCGAAGGCGCGCATCAAAAAGCTGTCGGATACCGAGGAGCCGCAGCTCAGCGTACCGTCGCCAGTAACAAAAGCGTGATCGATAGTCCAATGCATGCGCTCAAAGCTTGGCTTCATGCCAAAGTCGCTGCCCATGAGCTGTAGGCGCTCGACCGTCATCGGCGAGCCGTCGGGCAGCACGGGCTTCTGAGCCTCGAGCGCATCGGCCAGGGCTGCCACGCGCTCGACGTCAGCGGGATAGCGGTCATAATACTGCTGCGTCTTGGCGGCCATGCGCGGGAAGGTGTGCGCGTAGACCTCGCTTGCGCTCGCCGGCACGTGGGGGATTCCGCCGCAGGTAAAGCTCGCCGCCACGCCCTCGGGGAAGAGCGACAGGTAGCTCAGCGTCAAAAAACCGCCGTAGCTTTGGCCGAGCGTGACCCACGGCTTGCCGCCAAAGCCCACTAGGCGCAGGTACTCAAAATCGCGCACGATGGAGCTGGCGAGGTGGCGCTTGAGGAAGTCCGCCTGCGAGCGTGCTGTATCGGCGCCGGCGGCCGTTGCGCGATCACCCAGTGCCTTGATCGTGCGTCCGTCCACGCAGCTACTGCGTCCGGTGCCGCGCTGGTCGGGAAGGACCACGCGGAAGTGCTTGACGGCCTCCTCGATCCAGCCGTCGCTTGTGGGCGATAGCGGACGTGGGCTCTCGCCGCCGGGGCCGCCCTGCAAAAACAGGAGCAGCGGCAGATCGTCGTTGATGCGGTCGGGCGCGCAAACCACGCGGTAGAAGAGCTTGATGCTCTCGGGCGCGCCGGCGATGGGTGCCGGCATAGCGCCGCGGCGCATGGTACTGCCGACGGCCAGGAGCATCGGCTCCAGGCCGCGCCAGTCAAGGGGGACGTCGATGCTGTGGTCCTCGACGTAAAGGCTGGGGACGTGGTACGAAGTGATGAGGGCCATGTGAGTCTTCCGTTCGTTGCGGTGTTTCGGGTTGACCAATTCTACCGCCGCGGGCGAGGCCATGCGCAAATCGGCTACCATGGTTGCAAACTTCTAGGAGAAAGGGCCGCCCATGTCGGTCGATATAGCCACGTATGTCCACGATCTTGCCGTTGCCGCCAAGGCAGCGTCGGCCTCGCTTGCCACGGCGAGCGATGAGCAGCGTCAGGAGGCCGTGCGCGCCATGGCCGCAGCACTGCGCAACGGTGTCGACTCCATCGTCGCCGCTAACGAGCTCGATATGTCCGCCGCGTGCGATGCGGGCACTTCAGCCGGTCTGCTCGACCGTCTGCTGCTGACGCCTGAGCGCGTCGAGGGCATGGCCGCCGGTTTGGAGAAGCTCGCCGAGCTGCCCGATCCCGTCGGCCGCGTGCTCGACCACCGCGTGCTTGCGAGCGGTGTGGACCTGACCCGCGTGAGCGTGCCGTTGGGCCTGGTCGCCATGGTCTACGAGGCGCGCCCCAACGTGACGGCCGACGCCGCAGGCATCTGCATCCGTACCGGCAACGCCTGCATTCTACGCGGCGGCTCGCTGGCCTATCACTCGTGTGCCATGATCGCCGAGTTGCTGGCCGATGCGCTCGAGGCCAAGGGCTTCCCGCGCGAGGCCGTGTCGATGATCGAGTCCACCGACCGCGAGGCCACCGGCGAGCTCATGAAGCTCCGCGGTATTGTCGACGTACTCATTCCGCGCGGAGGTGCAGGCCTGATCCAGCGCTGCGTGCGCGAGTCGCTTGTGCCGGTGATCGAGACGGGCACGGGCAACTGCCACATCTACGTGCATGAATCCGCCGACTTTGATAAGGCGCTCAACATTATCGTTAATGCCAAGACCCAGCGCGTAGGCGTGTGCAATGCCGCCGAGTCGCTGCTGGTCGACCGTGCTGTGGCCGATGCGTTTTTGCCTGCGGTCGTTGCTGTATTGCACGACCACGGCGTGCTCATTCACGGCGACGAGGCCACGTGCGCCGCATGCGCCGACGCCGGGCTTGCCGAGGGCGACAACTACGTCGCCGCGACTGAGGAGGACTGGGGTCGCGAGTACCTGGCGCTCGAGATGAGCGTGAAGGTCGTGGCAAACGAGGACGAGGCCATCGCACACATCAACCGCTACGGCACGATGCACTCCGAGGCCATCGTTGCCGAGGATACGGATGCTTGCGAGCGCTTCCTGGATGCGGTCGATGCCTCGGCCGTGTGCTCCAACGCCAGCACTCGCTTCACTGACGGCGGCGAGTTTGGCCTGGGCGCCGAGATCGGCATCTCGACCCAAAAACTCCACGCCCGTGGCCCCTTTGCCGCCGAGGCCCTCACCACCTACAAATACAAGCTCCGAGGCACCGGCCAGGTCCGCCCCTAAACCTACCAAAAAGGGACAGGTTTATTTTGACAGGTTTTATCTGCGGTTTTGCCGGGCGACGCGTTCGCCCGGCTTTTTCCTCCGCATGCTTTTTCTGCCTTTCGGCTTGAGCCGCGGCGATATACGATAGTGACACCGTGTCTTAGCACCGACTCACCTGGAGGTATTGCCATGTCCCAGACGCTTACCGCCGGAATCACCCGCGACCGTGCGTTCGAATTGCTCAACGAGCACAACAAGGACCCGTTCCACATCACCCACGGCGAAACGGTCGAGGGCACCATGCGCTACTTTGCGCGCGAGTTCGACCCCGAGAACGAGGAGTTTTGGGGCATCGTCGGTTTGCTGCACGACCTGGATTGGGAGGAGCATGAGGACGATCCCGTGAACCACACCATCTATGCGGCCGAGATCCTTGAGGGCGAGGGTGCCTCTCCCGAACTCATTCGCGCTATTCAGACGCACACGTCCGATTTCAATACCTCGCTGCCCAAGCCCGAGCTGCAGATGGAGAAGATCCTGTTTGCTTGCGACGAGCTCACCGGCCTGATCGGTGCTGCCGTGATCATGCGTCCGAGCAAGAGCGTCATGGACTTTACGGCCAAGTCGCTCAAGAAGAAGTTCAAGGACAAGCGCTTTGCCGCCGGCTGCTCGCGCGACGTGATTTCGCAGGGCGCCGAGATGCTCGGCTGGGAGCTCCCCGAGCTCTTTGACCGCACCATCGCGGCCATGCAGTCCTTCGCGCCCGACCGCGACACCTTCCAGGCCTAACCTGCCAAATTGGGACAGGTTTATTTTGGTAGATTTTATCTGGGAAAACGCTTCCGTTGGACGTTATTCAGCGGAAGCGTTTTCTGTTTGACATGGAGACGCTGGCGAATGCGGTGCCTCGCGGCAGGCAGTTGCGCTTCGCCGTATCCGTAACTCGGTAAACGCGACGTTAGGACGCGTTCTTGATAATCCATGTTCCCAGTCCGGTCAGCAGCTGAACCTGCTTAACCGTTAGCCCTTGTTTTCGAAGCGCGAGAATCGCCTCATTGCGAAGTGGCTTGGAGACGGATTTAAGTTCCGTCGGAGCACATCCTGCGACACTCTGCACGATTGCCGTGCCAAATTCGCATAGATCTTCCTCGCGAACCTTGGCTGTTGCGCTGGGGCGATAGGGAAGCGACGGCGTGCTTTCCATGAGCTTAAGGTATGAGCGAGGTGTTGGGAATAAAACACCGACAACGCTGCCGGTGACATGCGGCCGTGACCTGGCGCTCATTAGATACTCGCGATGGCTGCTCCAGGGATATTCGTCATATGCCGCCAGTCCTGCTTTTTGTGGATTCAGATGGATGTATCGAATTGCTTCGAGTAAATATACTTCCGACTTAATGGGCGAATCCCAAAACCGTTCCTGAAACACGTGGCCGATATGCCCTGTCCGCGCATTGTACCTGCCCGCATACGATACGGCTACCGCGTGCATCGCGTCGCTCTTACGGTCGTCCGGATCGTCGATGAGTAGATGAATGTGGCTCCCCATAAGACACCAAGCGATAAGCTCGATATTGTGTTTGGGGAGGATCGCATCGAGGATCTGAAGCATGGCGATTCGGTCCTCGGCATCGTCAAACAGCAATTGCCCTCCGTTTCCACGCAACGTGACGTGGAAATAACCGGTTGGTGACTTTGAACGAGGTTTTCTCGGCATGGCCCCTCCTTTAGCTTGGATGGGCTGAAGATACCTCATTCGGGGGCTTCGGTTGTCGAGATTCAGTTCACCGACTATAGCTGCTACCTGCCGAAATATAATTGCGTTTTCAAATTGATGCTTTTTAATGGTAATTGAGTAAGACGGGCGCGCTTGTTGTGGATGCGGGCGTTGGTTACGTCGATCTGGACGGCCCTTGCGTGATGTCATCGCAAATGGGCTTCACGCATTTTTACGGCGATAGAAAAATGGTCGGGCGCTCTTAAACAAAACGGAGCACCCGACCATTTACTGATTGTTTGTTGATGTTTGGCCAGATAAAACCTGCCAAAATAAACCTGTCCCTTTTTGGCAGGTTAGTTGAGGGCGGCTTGGGCTAGGCGGGCTTCGGCGGCCTCCTCGGTGACGCCCAAGGCCACGGCGAACTCCTCGATGGAGCGGCGTTTGGCCTCCTTGAGTACGCGCATGTAGTAGGAGCTGGGTTTTTTATCAGCTTCCTCGGCCTGGCGAATGCGGTGCATCATGGTCTTTGCCACGCGGACCGTCTCGGGCGCACCCAGCTTGAGCTGCTGCTTAAAGTGCGTCTCCTCAAGTGAACTGTTGCGCTCGGTAAAAGTGTCGCACTCCAGCTCGTCATAGTGGCTCAGCAGGTGCTCGGCATCTTGCTGCGAGATGGCGGCGTGCAAACGGTCGGCCTGCGCCACGGGGTACATGAGGATCGTCTGCGCATGTCCCTGCTTGGTCTCGAGCAGTAGCATGGGCTGCGGTGTGTCGTCCCTAAAACCGACGACGGTGCAGACTCCCTGACCCGGATGAATGACGTGTTGACCGATTGAGAACATGCTACCTCCAACTTATACGAATTTACGTATGTCTAGAATAACACGCTGACGTGCGCAAACCCTTACTTTATGCAGGAAAAGCACACAACTCCGATAGGTAAGAGTATTCGATAACAGGCGCAGCTCATTCACACCTTTATGCATTTTCAACGCCTGCATAATCTGCAGGCAGACTGGCATCTTTGAGTGACTCCATGCAAGCTGTAGTCAATTTTGTGCATATGCAATATCGATTGGCTTTACCCTGCGACAGTGCCCGTCGCTTGTGATAGAGTGCTACAAACTCTGGCTTTTGCCCTACGAGTGACCAAGAGCTCGGGGGCTTTAACACAAGGAGGATCTATGCCCGAGAAGATTGAAGAGCTGGTACGCGCTGCGCTTGCTGCGGCCCAGGAGGCCGGCGACCTTTCTGCATTTGAACTTGACGATTGCGCTATCGAGCGACCGGCTGACACTTCTCATGGCGAGTGGACCTCTACCATGGCCCTGAAGTCCGCCAAGCTGGCCCATTGCGCCCCGCGCAAGATCGCCGAGGCCATCGTTGCCCATATGCCCGAGGACCCCGCGATCGAGAAGGTCGAGATCGCAGGCCCCGGCTTCATCAACTTCTACCTCTCCGTTGCCGTCAAGAATGCCATCTTTGGCGAGGCTCGCGAGAAGGGTATGGACTTCGCTAAGTCCAACGTCGGTGGCGGCCTGAAGACCCAGGTCGAGTTCGTCTCCGCCAACCCCGTCGGCCCCATGCACATCGGCCATGGCCGCTGGGCCGCTCTGGGCGATTCGCTCTGCCGCGTTATGGACCATGCCGGTTACGACATCCAGCGTGAGTTCTACATCAACGACCACGGCTCTCAGATGAACACCTTCGGCAACTCCATCAGCACGCGCTATATGCAGCTTGCCGACATCATCGCCAAGCAGGGCGTGGATATCGACGAGGCTCACAAGCTGCTGATCGCAGACCGCGACGCCTTCGTTGCCGACGAGAACGACGAGCATCCCGAGACCCATCCGTACCAGGACAATTTTGCCGAGACCCTGGGCAAGGACTCCTATGGCGGCGACTACATTATCGACGAGGCCGCCGAGTTCTGGCGCACCGACGGCGATAAGTGGGTCGAGGCCGATCCTCAGGAGCGCATGGAGAGCTTCCGCGAGCGCGGCTATGTGAAGATGGTCGACAACATGCGCGACCTCTGCCACGCCGTCAATTGCGACTTCGATCGTTGGTACTCCGAGCGTTCGCTGTACGTGAAGGACACCGAGGGCGAGACCGCCGGCACCTCTGCCGTCGACCGCGCTTTTGAGAAGCTCGACAAGATGGGCTACCTCTACACCAAGGACGGCGCCCTGTGGTTCCGCTCCACCGACCTGGGCGATGACAAGGACCGCGTCCTGATCAAGTCCGACGGCGAGTACACCTACTTCGCCTCCGACGTTGCCTATCACTGGGATAAGTTCCAGCGCGTCGACCACGTCATCGACATCTGGGGTGCCGACCACCACGGCTACATCGAGCGCGTCCGCTGCGTCTGCGACGCTCTTGGCTATCCCGGCAAGTTTGAGGTTCTGCTGGGCCAGCTCGTCAACCTGCTGCGCAACGGCAAGCCCGTCCGTATGTCCAAGCGTAAGGGCACCATGGTGACCCTGCAGGAGCTCGTCGACGAGGTCGGTTCCGACGCCGCTCGCTACACGCTCATCTCCAAAAGCTCCAACCAGATGGTCGACTTCGATATCGAGGCCGTCAAGAAGCGCGACAACTCCAACCCGGTCTATTACGTGCAGTACGCTCACGCCCGCGTGTGCTCCATCCTGCGCCGTGCCGCCGACGTTACGCCCGAGCAGGCTGACGAGATGGGCATGAAGGCCGTTGCCGCCAAGGCCATCGGTGAGAACGTCGATTACTCGCTGCTGACCGACCCGACCGAGCTCGCCCTTTCGCGTAAGCTCAACGAGCTCACCGACCTGATTGCCAGCTGCGCTCGCGACCGCGCCCCGTTCCGTCTGACGCACTTTGCCGAGGAACTCGCCGGCGACTTCCACAGCTTCTACGCTGCCTGCCAGGTTCTGCCGAGCGAGGGCCGTCCCGTCGACCCCGAGCTTTCGCGCGCCCGTCTGGCCGCTTGCGACGCCGTTCGCGTGACGCTCGCCCTGGTGCTCACCCTCGTTGGCGTTTCCGCGCCCGAGCAGATGTAATCTGCGGGTCATTTGACCGTACAGACTTGGTTTAACTAAGCCTTGAAAGCCCGATCTCCCACGGAGGTCGGGCTTTTTTGCAAACGCCGACGTATTGACGAATTTGGAACTGCTGGAAATACGAAACTATGCCGGTTTACTACGATGAATTGAGATATTCCAACCACGCCGGCTTTTAGCTAAAAAGTGCAAGGCATCTACCTGCGGTTTTAGTTCAACAAGTTTCGGAGTGGTCGCGGTTGAGCGATTCATCGTAGTAAACCGCCATAGTTTTGGCGGAGGCAGTCTGATTTGTGAGTGGTAAACCAAAGAGTGCCCCTTTTGACTAGTCGTTTAAGAACGTCCCCAATGACTAAGTTGCAGGTGGCGGCGGTTGTGTTACACTAACGCTGCGTAGCTGACGCAATCATCTCGATACAGATCAATGATGTTCGTCGTTTTGAACGGAACTAGACTGTTTAGCCGCCCTGAAGGTTTATGCAGGGAGCATGTGATCACAGGGCTTGAAAAGAAAGTTGAGCAAACACTGTGTCTGATCAACAGCAAGAAAATGAAATAACGACGACGCAGGCCGCTCCCGCTGCACCGGTTGCGTCGGACCAGGTCGCGGCGCCCGCGCAAGCCTCGGCTCCTGAGACGCCTAAGGCTGCTTCGACGTCTATGCCTGTAGCGGCTGAGAAGGCCGTGCCTGCAACTGGTGAGGAGGCTGCTCCGGCAAAGCCCAAGCGCACGCGCCGCACGGCCAAGCCTGCCGCTGACGGCGAGGAGGTCACCAAACCCAAGTGCCGTACCACGCGCACGACGCGCGCCAAGCGCACCGTTGCGGCTGACTCCTCGGCGCCGATTTCCGATGAGGTCGCGCAGGCACGTGCGTTGGCGCAGATTAGCGAGGCTCAGGTGGTGCGCGCCCGCCGTCGTGCTGCCGAGCGCGAGGCCGCGGCTCTGACCGAGCTTGCAGCTCCGTCTGTGCCCGAGACGCCTGCCGCCATCGAGACCCCTGCCGCCGACCTGCCGACCGAGAAGCCGGCACCGCGCACACGCCGCCGCACGGCTGCTAAGGCCGAGCAGGTTGCGGAACAGGTAACTCCCGAGCTCACTGAGGCTTCGCTCCGTTCCGCGGCAGGGGAGGGCGCATCGCCTGTTGAGCCCGCTGCGCCTGTCGAGGCCAGCGAAGTTCCCGTTGTCGATCCGGCTTTGCGCCCGCACCGTCGCGGTCGCAAGCCCAAGGCTTTCGTCGAGGCCGAGAAGGCCGCAGCCGCCGCCGCTCGGGATGCTGCGGCGACCGCCGAGCCTGCAACCGCTGCCGACGCGCCCGTCCAGGATGCTACGACTTCCGAGGCCGTTTCTGCCGATGTCGAGCCCGCCGACGTCCGTCCTGGTCGCAGCCATCGTACTGCTGCTAAGCGCACGTCCAAGGCCAAGGCTGCCAAGAAGGGTGCGTCCGAGGTTTCCGCCGAGACGACCGCCGATGCATCGACTGATGCCGCCGAGCCCCAAGACGTCGAACAGTCTGCGTCCGAGAAGCCCAAGCGCGGTCGCAAGAAGTCCGCTAAGGCCAAGGCCGTCGAGCAGCATGCCGAGGCCGAGCCGCAGGGCGATTCCAATGCCGAGGCCAGCGATGATGCTTCGGCTAACGAAGACGCCTCCGCAACCGATGGCACCGCCCCCGTCGAGACCGAAGAGAGCGCTCGCCCCAACCGCCGTCAGCACAAGCGCAACGACGAGCGTAATGACCGCAACGAGCGCAAGGACGAGCGTAACAACGATCGCCGCAACCGTCAGCGCGACCGCAAGCAGCGCAATAAGGAGCGCAATGCCGCTCCGACTGAGCCCACGCTTTCGCGCGAGGAGCTCGCGGCCATGAAGGTCGCCGAGCTGCGCGAGAAGGCCAAGGAGTTCGAGATCGAGACGACCGGCAAGAAGAAGGCCGAGCTCGTCGAGGAGATCTACACTACCGCCGCAAAGGCCGAGGGTTTCCGCGATATCAAGGGCATTCTGCAGATTCGCCCAGACAGCTCCGGCATCATCCACGCCCATGGCTACATGAAGTCCAACGACGACGCCTTCGTGCCCGCATACCTCATCCGTTCCGCGCGTCTGCGCACGGGCGATGTCATCGAGGGCTCGCTGCGTCCTTCGCGCGGCGGCGACAAGCGCGCCGGCCTCGCCAAGATCACGACCGTCAACGGCATGGATCCTGAGCAGATTCGCAATCGTCCCAAGTTCGGCGACCTCACCCCGGTCTATCCCAACGAGCCGCTGCGCATGGAGCATGGCAAGGATTCCATTACCGGTCGTGCCATCGACATCGTGTCGCCGATCGGCAAGGGTCAGCGTGGCCTGATTGTGTCCCCGCCTAAGGCCGGCAAGACGACGATCCTCAAGAAAATCTGCCAGTCTATCTCGATTAACAACCCCGAGGTGCACCTCATCTGCCTGCTCGTCGACGAGCGCCCCGAAGAGGTCACCGATATGCAGCGTTCCATCAAGGGCGAGGTTGTGGCGTCGACCTTCGATATGCCCGCCGACAACCACACTCGCGTGGCAGAGCTCGTCATCGAGCGCGCCAAGCGCATCGTGGAACTGGGCGGCGATGTTGTAGTTGTGCTCGACTCCATCACGCGTCTTGCCCGCGCCTACAACTTGGCGGCGCCCGCCTCAGGCCGCATCCTTTCGGGCGGCGTTGATTCGGCGGCACTGTATCCGCCCAAGCGTTTTCTGGGTGCAGCCCGCAATATCGAGAACGGTGGCTCGCTCACCATCCTGGCCTCCGCACTCATCGATACCGGTTCCAAGATGGACGAGGTTATCTTTGAGGAGTTCAAGGGTACCGGCAACATGGAGCTCAAGCTCGACCGCGACCTGGCCGACCGCCGCATCTTCCCGGCTATCGACCCCGTTGCCTCCGGTACGCGTAACGAGGACCTTTTGGTCGACGAGCAGATGCGTCCGTTTGTCTTTGGTCTGCGTCGCATTCTTGCTGGCATGAACAACACCGAGCGCGCAGCCGCATCGTTTATCAAGGGTCTTAAGGGCACCAACACCAACCAGGAGTTCCTGGTGCGTTCGGCCAAAAAACACAGCGACTACGAGCAGACGTTCTAAGTTGTCATCCACGCGCAGCGATAGTCATCAATGCGATAAAGGGTCGGGGCTTTGAGCCTCGGCCCTTTTCCGTAGCGCCGCTCCGCGCTTATTTTTGACCGCAAGACCGACGAGCAGCAGGTTTCCCGTTTCAATCCGACATCGTCGCTTGCAATCGACAGGGCGGTTTCGCATAATAGCTTTTAAGCTTCGCGACGGAAAACGCAGATGAAACGAACCATATACCGTTGCTTTGGGGCATAGCCCCGCTTCATCTTCTCTCGCGCAGCCAACTGAATGATGCGATTTGGGTGCTGGAAGATGGGGAGAGCTCATGGCTTCTTCTGATGCAACACAACGAGCAGTCCTTGCCGGACTTTCGTGCGGGATCGGCCTTGCCGCTCCCGTGGTTATGTATGCCGCGACGCTGCCGTTTTCGTCGGTGAACGAGATGGTCGTGGCGGGTGCGGTTCCCTTCGCCGTGGGCGCGGTGGCGGGCGTGGGCATCTATGCCGCCTCGCTGGGTATCTCCGAGTACCGTGCGCAGCGTGAAGAGCGTCTGTTCCAGCCCGATGCCATGGGCGGTGCCGCCAATCTCAATCAGCATCAAAGCGAGTTCAAGACCGCCTCGATTCCAGCTCAGCAGCAGGATGCGACTCCTTACGCTGCGACTTCTGCTTCTCAGGCTCAGTCGGAGCAGTCTACCTCGGCATTCCTTTCCGGCCTGACCGGTGCGTTCCAGCGCCGTCATGTCGATGATGGTGTCCCTACCATCGCTCGAGCCGCAGATGCCATGGACGAGG
>USCS01000032.1 GCA_900552875.1 uncultured Collinsella sp.
CCCGCTTTTTATCGCGTTAGCGCTTCTTTGGGATCGACCTAAGGCGAGCGAACCATAGGGCTGCCGCACCCGAGGTCAGGAGCGCGGTGATGCAGGCGGCGATGGGAACTGACCCTGTTGCCGGTAGGTCCTGCGGTAGGGTGCAGCGCTGAACGACACGATCCTCGTCATGTGACTCAAGTTTATCGCCGCCGCCGTTGCGGCAAAGATCGACGCGTGCGCTGTTGATGAGCGCAGTTTGGGGTGTATAAGCCGATGTTGTCTGCATGTGCACAACTGCGCCCCGGGCGTCTGTGCCAAGGGTTGCCTTGGCGTCATCGAGATCGTCATGTTCGTTTTTAAGGTCTTCGCGCTTCCAAGAATCTTCGTCGCACCAGGTTGAAAAGTCGGCGTCTGCCGCACCGTACTCAAGGCGAATGCCCGTTACGACGGTATCGGCGGGAGGGTCGAGCTCATTTACCTCAAGCGTGATTGATTCTGTGGTCGGGACATCGGTTTTCCAGAGTTGCCAGCCTTCGTAATCAACGAGACGACGGTCCTCGCCCAGGCCCTCTTTAACTTCGTCGGACTCAAGCCAGGGGTTTTCATGTCCATCGTCAAGTGTTGCGTTTGCCTGTTCGTCGATGCCTGACGAGCCCAGTGGCGTTGTGCGGTACCACACGTTGCACAGACCGTTGAGGTCGCCGATGGCAATAGGGGTTTCGATTGAGACGAGTCTTGCCGTACCGTCCTTGGCGCACTCAAGATCATCGGTAATCGTGAACTCATCAACCCAGGTGGTCGACTCGTTTCGCGCATCGACGGTGTAGGAGAAAAACCCTTCCGCATCGGCTTGTGTCGCGGCGCGGTTTTTGCCATCGCCGTTAGCCAAGAGGCCATCCCCGGTGGGCTGGGCAATTTCTTGACGCTTGTCGACCTGTCCCTTGATCTCGATCGGCGCGTCCTTCATTGCGAAAGATTGGACTTCTCCCGTAGCCTTCACTTCAAACGTTATCTCCTCGGCAAGGTCGTAGGTTCGCGGGGACATCATTTCGCGCAACGTGTAGGTGCCGGGCGCAAGATGTTCGATGTGGTGCGGCTTATCGGATGAGGTCCAGGAGTCTATTTCGGTTTCGTCTTGTCCATATAGGGTGAGCTGAGCGCCCTCCACCTCTTGTTTTCCGGTTAGGTCGACTTTTGAGATATCGATCTTGGTGAAATCGTCGGATACTCCGAGATGGGCTTCGATGACGGACGTTGTCTGGTCGGCATATGACAGCTCGACCGTATGGGGACTTTGGTCTAGGAGATATCCTTCGGGCGCTTGGGTCTCAACGACTTCGTAGCATGCGGCTCCACATCCCAGCGAAAGATGGCTCGCACGGGCGGACCCTTGCTCGTCAGTCGTTACCGTGGCGACAGTTTCGCCGGCCAGGGCAACGATGCTGCCGTCGGGGCGAACAATATCGCCTGCAGCCCGGATGTCAAACACGGCCCCCATGAGGTTGTGCCCATCGGTAGCGTCGGACTTTACGATTTCGATGCTTCCGGTTGCCGCGTCGTCGAAGTATGAGGCAATCGCAACGGGCGTTAGATGTCTGTCGGCGGGGATTGTTATCGCGAGGTCCTCTCCGACAAGATATGGCTTCTTTGCCGAGACCTCTCGCACGTAGTAGGTGCCCGGGTTAAGAGACTCGGGCAGCGTGACGGTACCAGTTGTGTCGGTCGTAAAGGCGTTCAGGACATTGTGGGTCGGATACCAGCACGTTTGTGAGATGGGCTCGTGGTTGCTGTCGAACAACTGGAAGCTAAAACCTGCAAGGGGAACTGCGGCACCGGTCTGAGCGTCGCGCTTAACAATCTGGAGATGCGTCGACAGGGCATGGTTGTCCACGATGTACTGAAGCTCGGCACCGTCGGCAATCTGTTCAGCCGAGACGGTCCATTCTCCTGCCTGTTTAAAGCCTTCGGGGACGGATTCTGGGACCTCCCGAAGTGTATAGCCGGCACGGTCGTAGGGGATGGCTCCGTGGGCGCCATCGGGTCGCTTGCCGGCGCCGAACCATGCTTCGGGCTGGTCTTTGGTAGAGGCAAAACCATAGATATTTGTGGTCAACGTGCCAACAACCTGTTGTGAGCTATTGCTGATGACTTCAAAGACAACGCCTTCAGCGGGCTGTTCCAAGCCAGACTGATCGCTGTTGCCATGATCTTTAAATTTGGAAATCTCAAGGTCAAATGCAATCGGAATATCTGAAATGCGCGATTCGAGCTCGACGACGCCCGAATCGCCCAACTGGTCGGCTCCAACGGTGTAGGTCCAGCTGTCGCTGGGTGGCAGGTAGCCCTCGGGGGCCTTCGACTCATAGATGGTGAAGGTTCCAAGGGGAACGTTATCAAGGGTTGCTCGACCGGTTTCGTCGGTCGTGAGGGTTTGCGTCCATCCGGGGGTGGATTGAGAGACGCAGGTAAACTCGGCGCCGGCGAGCGAGGCCCCCGCTTGGGCTCCGGCACCCGTTGCGGCGTCAAGCTTTATTATGCGTAGCGTGATGGTGCCTGGCTGCTCATCGATTGTGACATGGCCACCACCGCCCTCCGTGGTAAAGGGGATGCGGTCGCGTCGAGGGATATAGCCTGCCGGTGCCTTTCTCTCTACCAGGTAGTATGCCGTGTTAGGTAAAAGTGTTGCCTGTGCTCGGCCGTTGCCGTCCATTTTGAGCGTGCCCACGCGCGCGTCGCTCACGCTCTCGAAGATATCGAATGTTGCCCCGTCAAACTGATAGGTGCCGTTTCCGCTGGTAATGACGGTGTTCGCGGACTTCTTTTGGAAAGAAACAGAGACCGCTGGCAGCACGTAGAGCATGTCTTGACGTTTGCTGCCGCCCGATATGGGTCCCAAATAGCGCCGTGCGCGGTGCGGAGCGGCTTTGATGCCTCCCGATTTTGCATTGTCGTGAAGCCACTGTGCGGCAGCCACAACCTCATTGTCGGCGGTAAAATGCCCGCTCTTTGTTTTGCCTTGAGCTGTTGTATAGGAGTAAGTGCCGTCGACATGGGTGGTGCCGTTAAGCATCCATACGGCAAGTTGAGTGGCGGCACGGGCGCGATCGGGCGACAGGCTGTAACCGCCAAATGACGTTGCGGAAGGATATCCGTGACAAACGATCGCCGCGAACTCGTCGTCGAGCCATACCCAGCCCTGATCAAAGTTGAGCCATGGGCCACCCGGCTTGGTGGGACCGGGACGTTCCTGGTTCATACAGTACGCGATTGAGGCGTCTTGAGCCTCGTACTTACCGATGAAGAAGGGCCCACAATCGTCGCTAATGGTGCGAAAGCCGAGCTGATCGTACCCGTCGATGGCAAGTGCGGGTCTCGGAGCCAAGCAACTGATGAGTAGGAAGAGGAGTAGGAGCAGCGGGCCTGTTGCGATTGCGCTGTGGACAGAGTGCGTGGGTGCGTTGGACATGGCTGCTCCTTATCCCTCGTGCGTCGCACGGGGAGGCTGCGACGCGTAGGATGAGGCTACCCCCGAGGTTCATGCGGGTAAGTACCGGAGCCTGACCAAAAGCTTGCCCAATTCCTGACAAATTGAGCTCAAATACAACAATCAAGCAAAAGTGCAGGTAGAAGATAGGGAGGACAGGAAGTCAAAGGTCCTCGTCTCCACAATTGACGCGATTTTCAAACGAATCTCCACAGCTAAAACAAGTATCACCACCCTTGTATCGAACAAGACAACCGCGTTATACTAGCCAACACACAAGCGGGCATCGCCAAGTGGTAAGGCATCAGCTTCCCAAGCTGACACTCGCGGGTTCGAGTCCCGTTGCCCGCTCCATTCGAATTTCAGGCACGGTAACGTTTCGTTACCGTGCTTTTTTCAATAAAGCGCCGGGACTCGAACCCGCCAGGGTGCGAGCGTAAAACAAACGCGAAGCGTTTGTAGCGAGCAGGCGAAGGCGCCGGCAGGCGCCTGAAGCCGGTGCGGATTTGCGAAGCAAATACGCGGACGTCCCGTTGCCCGCTCCATCGAGCGCGGGAGACCTTGGGACGGCCAATTCAACAAAGTCTTCCCCATCGTCTCCGTGAATCCGAGGAGATCGACCGCAGCCGGTGCGGATTTGCGAGGCAAATACGCAGACGTCCCGTTGCTTGCTCCAATTCCAAAATGTTAGGTTAATGCCTGCTGCCCATACTTGCACCCGCGCACGGTACAATGGTTGGGTTACGACCAACGTGCCAATAACCAAAAAGGAGCCGCTATGATCGATCGCTATACCCGCCCGGAGATGGGACACATCTTCTCCCTCGAGAACAAGTACGCCATTTGGCAGGAGATCGAGGTCCTGGCCTGCGAGGCCCAGGCGGAGCTCGGCAAGATCGGTATTTCCAAAGAAGAGGCCCAGTGGATTCGCGACCACGCCAACTTTGAGAAGGAGAAGGTTGACGAGATCGAGGAGGTCACGCGCCACGATGTCATCGCCTTCCTGACCAACATGAAGGAGTACATCGACGCCGACGTCCCCGAGGGCGAGCCCAAGCCCAGCCGCTGGGTTCACTACGGTATGACCAGCTCTGACCTGGGTGATACGGCTCTGTGCTACCAGCTCACTCAGGCTTGCGACCTTATCATCGAGGACGTCAAGAAGCTCGGCGAGATCTGCAAGCGCCGTGCCTTCGAGGAGCGCAACACGCTCTGCGCCGGCCGTACTCACGGTATTCACGCCGAGCCGATGACCTTCGGCATGAAGTTTGGCTCTTGGGCTTGGGAGCTCAAGCGCGATCTGGACCGTCTTGAGGATGCCCGCAAGAACGTCGCCTTCGGTGCCATCTCGGGCGCTGTCGGCACGTACAGCTCCATCGAGCCGTTCGTGGAGGAGTATGTCTGCGAGCACCTTGGTCTGGTTCACGATCCGCTGTCTACGCAGGTCATCAGCCGTGACCACCACGCCTACCTTGCCGGCGTGCTCGCTACCACGGCAGCTACCTGCGAGCGCATTGCGACCGAGGTTCGCAACCTGCAGAAGACCGATACGCTCGAGGCCGAGGAGCCGTTCCGCAAGGGTCAAAAGGGCAGCTCCGCCATGCCGCACAAGCGCAACCCCATCACTATGGAGAAGGTCTGCGGCCTTTCGCGCATCGTCAAGTCCAACGCCCAGGTCGCCTTCGACAACGTTGCCCTGTGGCACGAGCGCGACATTTCGCACTCCTCTGCCGAGCGCGTCGCCCAGGCCGATAGCTTCATCGCCCTTGACCACATGTTCCAGTGCCTCATCCGCGTCATCGACGGCCTGCAGCTGTACCCTGCCCGCATGATGGCCAATCTCAACAAGACCCGCGGCCTCATCTTCTCCTCCAAGGTGCTGCTGGCTCTCGTCGATACAGGCGTCACCCGCGAGGATGCCTATGCCATCGTGCAGGAAAACGCCATGGCCACGTGGCACGAGGTGCAGGATTGCGTCTCCGGTCCTACCTTTAAGGAGCGCCTCGAGGCCGATCCGCGCTGCACCGTCAGCCAGGAGAAGCTCGACGAGATCTTTGACCCGTGGGACTTCCTCACCCGCATCGACACGGTCTTCGATCGCCTGGAGCAGCTCGAGTTCTAATTGACCG
The DNA here is from genome assembly GCA_900552875.1 of uncultured Collinsella sp. Taxonomy (GTDB): domain Bacteria; phylum Actinomycetota; class Coriobacteriia; order Coriobacteriales; family Coriobacteriaceae; genus Collinsella. The sequence continues at coordinate 5,596 of USCS01000032.1, forward strand.
ATCGGGGAGGTAGTCAAATCGATCAATTCTCCGCGGCCCTCGTTCGAGTGCGACTTTCCAACACAAGCCCCGCTCGCAGCTCGCTCTGCCAGCGGGGCTTGTGCATGAGCGCACCTAGAAAGCTGGACGTCAGCGATATATGCGCGTCAACTGTGCTGCTTGCCGATAATTTGAGACATCTGACAAACATTACCTTGCCGGTAACTGTCGGGGGGGGGTATCCTTAAGCCAATTTTAAGGTGTGGGAGAATGCTGCGTTTTTTCACGAGAGATTGGACTTAGGGGAATGAGAAAAGGGTTTTGGAGGATAGCCACAGGCATCTGTGTTGCTTTAACGGCGGCAACGTTTGGGCTGACGGTGGCCGCTCCGCATGCGGATGCTGTCATGCTGGAGTCGCAGGACGGTTCCATGGGTGCATCGTTTCTCCCATACGATTCGTCTACAGGCGATGTGTGGTCAGAATTTGATGTCGCTGTTGGACAGACGGTGAAAGGAAGGCTTTCCTTTTTTAATAAAAATCACGAATGGGCGCACATTGACCCTAGCGATATCGATATCACATCGTCTGACGAGGATATCGCTAAGGTAAGTTATGAGTCACATAGTTGGGTATTGACAATTAGCCCCACCAAAGTTGGCACAACGACTATAACCCTGAAGAGCAAGACCGACGAGAGTTTAAACGGTTCTCTTAAGATTAAAAGTGTGGCCAAAGTCAATCCAATTAAGGTCAGTTTCGTTTCTTACGACCAATCTGGTGCGACAACAAACACCGCAACGCTGGGTTACACGGATGATTGTCCGCAAAAATGCGGGAACACGCATTATGCATTACTAGAGGGGAGAGTTGACGTTCGTCCCGTGGACGAGAGCCGTGCGGCCACATATTTTGTTATTAAGGAAGACCCCTCAAAGGATTCCAAAGTCCAGGCAAGGGTGAATTCGAATTATTCATCATATGGAACTTCCGAGCTAAGCGCTTCTTTGCAACTCGAGGCGTTGTCGAAAGATGCTAAAGAGGCCAAGGTTCTTGTCGACTATTGCAACGGTGAAGTTGAGACGAAGAAGCTATGTGATGTTGTAACCGAGAATCAGGAGCCCGGATTCAATGAGCGTGGGAACAAAAAGCAAAAGATGCTGGTTGGGGACAGCTATTATCTGACTGCCATTCTCAACGTTTCTCCAAATGAAGTACTGAAGGCATGCCAGCGCGCACATTGGGGTGCGGACTTTGGCGCTGTAACCTATTCTCTGGAAAGCAACGATGTCGTTGAGCTTATCGGTGGTGAAAACTCGTTTAAGGCAATAAAGCCTGGCACCGTTAAGGCTCATGCTCGTGATGGCCTTGGCAATGACCATCCCTTTGAGATAGAGGTTGTCGACCCTGCGGAAGTGAGCCTTTCGAAGGCTAAGTTTGTGTCGAGCGATTATACATTTCCCTGTGAGGTCAGTTCAGATAGTATATCCAAAGATTGGCTTTGGCTGGAATGTGACAGGGGGTTTGAATATCCAAAGGGCGTGCTGAGTAAAAGCGCTGAGGAATTGATGGACTCCTATGCCGGCGCAAAGTATTCTTTCACTTCAGATAATCCGGATGTCCTTGAGGTAAAAGGACCGATGTTTAGTGGTGGCAGTTACTTGGGGTATTTAGTGCCTCATAGTTACGGCGATGCAACGGTTTCAATGTACTTGGGTGGTCGTCTCTGCGACACGATGACCGTTCATGTTGTCAAGCCTGGCGAGGAGCCTGCAAAGACTGCGGTTTCCATTGCGGACAGCTACTCAACCTCCATGGATAAAGGCACGACTCAGCAGCTGAAGGCAAAGGTCTCCCCTGATGACAAGGCCAGCCAAGTTGTTTGGTCCTCTTCCAACGAGAGCGTCCTTACCGTCGACGCTAACGGTCTTGTTACCGCTGTCGGTGACGGTGATGCCACGATCACGGCAACGGTTGATGGGGTCTCTGCAACCACGGATGCGATTACGGTAACCACTCCGGTTGTAAAGGTGTCGGGCGTCAAGCTCAGCGCTTCAAACCTTAAGCTTGCTGTGGGCGGTGAGCCCTCGACGTTGACCGCAGCGGTTGAGCCCGATAATGCAACGAACAAGAACTTGTCCTGGTCGTCGAGCGATCCTACGGTCGCCACGGTTGCAGACGGCGTCGTGACCCCGGTCAAGGCAGGTGTTGCTACGATTACCGTCACCACTGAGGACGGAGAGCATAGCGCCACGTGCAAGGTGACGGTTATTCAGCCTGCTACGGGCATCACGCTCGATAAGCAGAAGGTCGTGCTTGTGGGCGCTGCAACCGAGCAGCTTAAGGCGGCGGTCGTTCCCGCGGAGGCTAACCAGACGATTGTCTGGAAGTCCAGCAACGAAAGTGTCGCTACAGTCGATCAAACCGGAAAGGTGGCGGCTGTCTCCAAGGGCGCCGCAACCATCACCGTTTCGACTGAAGACGGCACCTATTCTCAGGATTGCGCGGTGACCGTCTCTAATCCCGCAACGAACCTTACGGTCGACCAGAGCGTCCTCGGCCTCAAGAAGGGCGAAGAGGGCACCGTGAAGGTTTCTCTTGCTGGAACCCTTGCGGGTGAGGTCGACGAGACCAATCTTGCTCTGGATGACACGGGCGCTTCGAAGGCGTTTAAGGTTGTCGACAACGGTGATGGCTCCTACACCGTTACCGCCCTCAAGACCGGTTCTGGTTCTTTTGTCATCACTGCAGGGTCGCTCTCCCAGACCGTTTCGGTGACCGTGACCAATCCCGCCCAAAAGGTTGAGCTCAACAAGACGAGCCTGTCCTTTACCGTCGGTGATGCCTCCACAAAGCTCTCCGCAACGGTGAGTCCTGCCGATGCAGACGATACGACGGTGAGCTGGACCTCCAGCGACTCGTCGATCGCCACGGTCAAAGACGGCGTCGTGACGCCGCTTAAGGCCGGTACCGCCACGATTACCGCCACCTGTGGCGACAAAACCGCGACCTGCGCCGTTATCGTAGCGGCAAAGACCATTGCAGGCGTTGCGGGTAGCAACGGAACGGACGTTAGCGTAAGCGCCGAGAACAATGTCGCTGCCGGCATTGCCCAGAACAACAGCATCTCTCTTGTGGTCGAGGAACCGACGGATCTTACCGATGCCGCCAATGCTACGATTTCCGGCCTTGAGCAGGGGACTACCAAGGTTGCCGATAAGCTCGATATCAAGCTTCTCAAGGACGGCGAGGTTATCGAGGACTACGAAGGCATGTCCTTCATCGTCCGTGTCAAGATGACTGCCGCCATGAAGGCGCTCACCAATCTCAAGGTGCTCTACGTTGCCGAGGATGGTTCCACTCAGGCTATGGATACGTGGACCGAGGGCGACTACCTCTGCTTCCGCACGAGCCACTTCTCGACGTACGTGGTGACGGGCGAGGAGGCCAAGGGGGAGCCGGCTCAGCCTGCGCAGCCCGTGACGCCGTCCCAACCCGGTCAGCAGACGACGACCAAGGTAACCAAAACGTCCGCTAAGACTACTAAGGGTGCGCTCGCCAACACGGGCGACCAAACCCTTGCCGTCGCCTTTATTATGACCGTTGTCGGCGCTTCGCTGATTGCCTTCGCGCTTATGCGCAAACGTCTCGAGTGTTAGGGCGCCCTCTCGTTTAAGCGCGACCTTTCAGTCCAAGCCCCGTTGGTAACTCGTTTTACCAACGGGGCTTTTACGTTAAAGACTTCAGCCCGTGTGTCGCGTGCAGTGCGGCGCGTCGGAAACCGCCAGATACGCGGTCGGCGCCAACGGCCTGAACGAGGCAGCGGTCGGGGTGCATTCGGGAGCAGCTGAGCTTCGAGTAGGGTTAACCTAATTCGACCGCTCGCGGATGCATTTCAACCTTTGGCGCCTTGCCCATCTTGGGTGAGGCGCTTTTTACGCTGCTGCGGCAGCTCCCGGTAATAAAATGAACCTCTACTGCCATTTCGATGAAAAGAGGCGCGTGCCTAGACGTATTAAACGAGTCGTCATCGTCTCGTTCGCGCTCATAGTTCTTGTTGCTGCCTGTACGGCTGTCCTGACGTATACCGATCGAAATAGTTCTTCCTCGCCGAGTACGGCTGACGAGGATCTCCCTGTGCTCAAAATTGGCGTTACGGATAACGACCCCTATGTATATGTCGATACCACAGGCGATTACGCCGGTATCGATATCGATATCGCCCGCGAGGCGTGTGAGCGTGCGGGGCTCAAGCCGCAGTTTGTCGATATTGACTGGAACGATCGCGACCGGCTGCTCAAAAATGGTGATATCGATTGCCTATGGTGCGATTACTCGCCCTGTTATCGCGAGGATAAGTATTACTGGACCGAGCCGTATCTAACCGTGACGGTCTCGGTTGCCGCCAAGAAGACGAGCGGCATCAAGTCCTTGTCGCATCTCGATGGAAGCAAGACCATTGCGGTGATTGCGGGCTCGGTGAGTGAGCGTCGATTGCTTGCGGGGGATCTGGGGATCTCGCCGGACGTTCAAATCAAATCGTATGGCTCTGCCGAGCTCTGCAAAGCCGCTCTAGCCAAAGGATATGTGGACTGCTGGATGGCGGACGTACGGTCGCTTGACCGACTCGTTGCCCAGTACCCCGGCCTTTATCGCGTGTTCGCTGACAACGTTATGACGGTTGACCTGGGTGTCGCGTTTGAGAACTGCTATGAAGGACCGGTCGTAAAGGATCTCAATACCGCGCTGTTCGACATGGATCGAGATGGCACGATTGACCGTATTTTGGGCAATTACAAGGCGGGAGCGACGACGAGTGAGCAAGGAGCGAATTCATGACAAATGATGAGCGCCTCTTGCACAAAAAGAACCTGGTTGTCATAGCCGTCAGCGTTGTTGCCAGCATTGTCTTGCTGAATCTGCTGTTTATGGTCGGCACGCATCGCTGCCTCCATAAAACGCTTGGATTCGGTCAAGAGGCCATGGTGTTTTTGGAAAACGCTTGCGAAAAATATGATCGCTACGAACAGGGAAGAAAAACCGAGGCGACGCACGATTTGGATGCTGCGGTCGAATCGTTTGCGACGTTCCTGCCCCCTGGTCGCGTTGAGGTTAACGACGATCTTATCGAGCAATATGTCCATGCCGAGAACCTTTCGGGGCTGATGGTCATGGACTCCGACGGTCATATGACCGCCCACTACGACATCGATGGCCGCGATCCGCTCATGCTATGGCGAGAAGAACTGGCTTGCTCGTCGGTCGCATCGATGTATCAAGGTTCCAAAGTGTCCTACTCAACTGTCGTTGAGCGCCGCGATGTCGTTTTTGCCGTCTGTGCTGCCCCGTATGGCGACGGCGTTGCCCTGGCATACCGCTCATTCGTCCCCGATACGGCGGATGACTATTCGTATGCCATAGCCGATGTGCTTGCAAACAACACCTTCCACCAGGGCCCCACGGTGCTTGTTATGGAGGATGCGGAGATCGTCTCCTCTAATGATTCCGATGTCGACGTGTCGCTCGCTCGGCTCCTTGCCGGATCTGGAATCGAGTGGAAAGACGAAGGCCTGACGTGTATCGAGTATCGCGGAAGCAAATGGTACGCCGTGCGTGCGGCATACAAGGACTATCGCCTGTTTGCACTGTATCCCAAAGCGGAGGTCATGTCAGGCAGAGCTTCGTTTGTCGCCGCCGGTGTGTTGGTTTGTCTTGCGTTTTGGGTTGTGGTGCTGCTAGCGCGAAATATCGTTGACCATCGAAACTTAGCCGAAAAGGACAAACAGCTCGGCATTATCAATGCCATAAGTGCCATCTACGACTCGACCTTCCTTTTACATCTCGATACGCTCGAGATCGAGGGAATCAACATGTCGCCGGCGATAGCGAAGATATTCGCCGAGCACAACGAGGCATATGACTTTATGGACACAGTCTGCCGGGATATCGTGAGCCCCGAAAGCCGCGAAGCGGTTGTGGGACTCGTAGATATAAGTACGCTTCGTGAACGTATGGAGGGCGTACCATACATGGCTGCCGAGGTGCGAGATTGTCGAGGCGCTTGGTACTCGCTACAGGTTGTCCCCCAGCATCGCGATGAGCAAGGCCGGCTGGAGTCGGTTGTCGTGGCGACGCACAACATATCGATGGTCAAGCATGCCGAGGAGCTGTCATACCAAGATAAACTGACGGGGCTTCGCAACCGCAACTATCTTGAATCGCGTGGAGATAGCCTGGTAAACGAGGACTTGCCGGTGAGCGTGATTATGGTGGACTGTAATTATCTCAAGCGGACCAACGACATCTATGGTCACGAGATGGGGGATGAGCTGCTGCGACGGACGGCGTCCGTGCTGCGGCGGGTGGCTGGTGCGGATTACCTGCCGATGCGCGTTGGCGGCGACGAGTTTTTGCTGGTTTGCCCCCATACTGACAACGAGTCTGCGCTCGGGCTGGAACAGGACCTTCGTCTCGGTCTTGCCGCGGTAAGCGATGAGACCCTGACGGTCAGCGCATC
>USCS01000033.1 GCA_900552875.1 uncultured Collinsella sp.
CTCTCCGAGTCCGGCATCGCGCCGGCTCAGGTGGCCGCGCTTGCCAATCTGCTGGCGACCGATGCCATCAGCTCCAACCAGGCGCACGAGGTGTTTGAGGCCATGGCCCAGACCGGCGACGACCCCAACAAGATCGTCGACGAGCGCGGCATGCGCCAGGTAAGCGATGCCGGCGCGCTGCAGCCGATCGTGGACGAGGTGCTGGCAAACTGCGCCGAGCAGGCGCAGCAGTACCGTGACGGCAACCAGAAGGTCATCGGCTTTTTGGTTGGCCAGTGCATGAAGGCGAGCCGCGGCAAGGGCAACCCGAAGCTCTTCAACGAGTTGCTGAGAACGTCGCTCTCGTAGCTGCGAGGCCGGGGAAGCCCCGAGACGCCGGGGTGTTTGCTCCAAATTTCAAACAATCCTATGTAAGACGAAGGCCACATTTAGTGGCCTTCTTTGCATGCGGAACTCATTTGGAGCAAACACCCCGGCGACTCGGGGCTTCCCCGGCCAGACGACTCGGCCGTTCGGGTCAGGTGGGCTGATAGAAAGATGGTGACGGAGGCGCAAATAGCGCCTCCGTCTTTTGAATGTGATGAAAGTGTGGCGAAATGAACTTAAAACTTCCGTAAATGTGATAAATGTCACGTTTTACCTAGGGTAAAATGTGGGAAATATCACGTTTACGGAAGTTTCTTTGCGGGAGGTTCGGTCATGCAGCGAGATATCATTGCCAAGCTTAACGCTTGGAAAGCGTCGGAATATCGTAAGCCGCTTATCCTTAAGGGGGCGCGCCAGGTTGGAAAGACGTGGGCGCTTAAGGAGTTCGGTCGAACCTCGTTCCGCAATTTTGTGTATCTGACGCTCGAGGAACCGTCACCTGGGGTACAGAGCGAGTACGCTCAGTTTTTCGAAGGTACGCGCGATCCTCGGCGGATCATCTCAAACCTTTCCCTGGCATTTGGACAGCCTATCGATCCCGGCGAGACGCTGCTTATTATTGATGAGATCCAGGATTGTCCTTCTGCAGTCGGCGCCCTTAAATACTTCTGTGACGAGGCCCCCGAGTATCACGTCGCATGCGCAGGGTCTTTGTTGGGCGTTCGCTTGTCCCGTGAGACCAGCGCTTTTCCGGTGGGAAAGGTCGAGTTCATGGAGATGCACCCTATGAGCTTTTCCGAGTTTCTGAAAGCCGAGGGCGCTGCAAACTACGACGAATACCTTGGCGGCCTGGATCAGATCGAGACAGTGCCCGATTTCTTCCATATCCGTCTCGTCGAGCATCTTCGTCGTTATTTTGCATGTGGCGGCATGCCAGAGGCTCTTGGTCGGTGGGTGGAGACGGGCGATATCGTTCAGGTCGATAAGGTGTTGTCCGATCTCTTGGATTCCTACGAGCGCGATTTTGCCAAGCATGGTGGCCATGCGCAGTTCGCCAAGCTTTCGCAAATATGGAACTCGATTCCAACTCAGTTGGCGCGCGAGAATAAAAAGTTCGTTTGGGGTGCGGTGCGCGAGGGGGCTCGTGCTCGAGAATACGAGGATGCTCTGGAATGGCTTGCCGATGCTGGGCTCATCATGGCGGTTCGCCTTAATGCTGCCGGTGGCGTGCCGCTCTCTGCATACGATGACCTCAAGGCATTTAAAGTCTACTGTCTTGATGTCGGTTTGCTACGCCGCATGGCAAGGCTGGATGCGTCCGCTTTTGCCATCTCGGATGCGCTATTTTCCGAGTTCAAAGGTTCGTTTGCCGAGAACTATGTGCTTCAGGCATTGCTTCTGCAGCTGGATGTCGCTCCGCGCTATTGGACAAACGAGAAACCGAAACACGAAGTCGATTTTTTGATTCAAGTCGGAAACGAAATCGTTCCCGTCGAGGTCAAATCGGGAGAGGTCGTTCATTCCAAGAGCCTTAAGTACTATGCCGACAAGCATGCGGAGACGACTCCACTGAGGGTCCGCTACTCACTTAAGAACCTAAAGCTCGACGACGGGGTGCTCAACATTCCGTTGTATTTGGCTGATCGATCTGTCCCTCTTATCAAAAAGGCGCTTGATTGTGCGCATCTTGACGTTTAGATCCTGGGTGAGCTGACGGGCGGCGGCTAATTAATCGCTCCGTTACGGCCAGGGAGCTTGGGCCTTAGCGATACTTGCTTCGCCAAGTGGTGGGGGTGGTGCCGGTGTGTTGCTTGAAGGCTTGGGCGAAGGCGGCCTGCTGAGGGTAGCCTAGACGCTCTGCCACCTGCGCTATCGTGAGCGCGCTATCGGCCAAAAGGTCCTGTGCTCGCTCCATGCGGCGTCTGCGAATGTAGGCGCCCAGGGACTCGCCAGTTTGGGCCTTAAAGGTGGCGCATAGTTTGGAGCGGCTTGTGTAGAGCCTCTCGGCCACTTCGTTGACACCCACACGTCTGCCTTTGTCGAGCGCGCGCTCAATCATTGCCGTTGCTTCTTCGGCAATGGTTATGCTGGCGCGTGTGTCTGCCGCCTGCCGCGCCTGCTTGTGGGCCGCGCGCGAACAGGCGAGCTCCGCGACCATGGTCTCCACGATGCCCTGCATATAGACGTGTCCGCCTACGGTGCGGGCGCGTTCCTCGTTAATCCGGCGCAGCGTGTGGCAGATGGCAGACGTCGCTTCCTCGTGCCATGGCTCGGCAAACGCCTCAAAGATTCCCGTGAACTCGGTGGGATAGCGGTGCTCCAGTTCGTCAAAATATCCAGGCAAAAAGAGCACCGAGCACGAGTGATAGAGCTCCCCCGCAAACAGCGGGCTTAATTCCTCGCCACAGCTATCTTGGATAAAGCTGCAAACGGCATTGTTTGGCCACGGTCCATGCAAGGGTTTAAGGTTCGCGGGCGTTATGCCAGCCTCGGGCATGCACATGAGCGTGGGCATGCTGACTTCGCTCACACACGCGTACGGTTCGGGTGTGTATTCGGCCAGGTACATATCGTGCGTCGGGGTGATGAAATGCTCCATGACGATGCAGGCAGGGGAGAGGGGCATGATCCATGCGCGGCCGTGTGCCCGATCGTTTGCCACCTCGCCGGTAAAGACGGCGCCCTTGCCGGAAAGCTCCAGGCCAAACTGCTCAAACTGTGGTGCATAGAGCTCGGTTATGTCGATCGCGGCCCGATGCATTTTCAAAAGCGTCCCCTTCCTTTGCGGAAACGTCCACGCCTGGCTCGATTGTGTGCCTTGGCTAACATATCAATGATAAGTTGATTAAGGTTAACTCTCAAGCCGTTAGAAAGGAACCTCATGGCAAAGGGATCAAAAAGGGAAGGCGGCGGTATCGGCGAGCTGCTTGCATATGCCGGCGACCGTAAATTCCTAACTTATTTGGGCATGGCGCTCTCGGCGCTCTCGCAGCTGCTGAGCTTTGGCCCGTACGTGTGCATCTGGTTTGTCGCGCGAGACCTTAGCGCTGTGGCGCCTAACTGGAGCGAAGCCACCGATATCGCGATGTATGGCTGGTGGGCCGTGGGGTTTGCCCTGGCAAGCATCGTAGTTTATTTCGTGGGGCTCATGTGCACGCACCTGTCTGCGTTTCGCTGCGCGTCCAATATCCGCAAGACTACGAGCGAGCACCTGCTTAAGCTGCCGCTTGGCTACTTTGACACGCACTCCACCGGTGAGCTGCGCCGTATTGTAGACGGATGCGCCGCCTCCACCGAGACCCTGCTCGCGCACATGCTGCCCGATATCGCCGGCGCCACCGCCATGGTCGCAGGCCTGCTCGTGCTGCTTTTCGCCCTCGATTGGCGCTTGGGCGCGGCATGCCTCATCTCGGTGGCCATTTCGCTTGGCGCCATGGCCGCCATGATGGGCGGCAAAGGCGCCGAGTTCATGAAGGCCTACATGGGAGCGCTGGTCAAGATGAACAAGACCGGCACCGAATACGTACGCGGCATCCCTGTGGTCAAGGTGTTTCAGCAGACGGTCTACTCCTTTAAGGCCTTCCACGATGCGATTGCCGAATACGCCGATATGGCACAAAACTATTCGGGCACGTTCTGTCGAGGCCCGCAAGTGCTCAATCTTACGGCGCTCAACGGCCTCGTGGCATTCTTTTTGCCCGTGGCGTTGCTGCTGGCTCCGGGCGAGACGGACTTCGCGCACTTTATGGCCAACTTCACGTTTTACGCGATCTTTTCGGCCGTGGTGCCGACGGTCATGACCAAGCTCATGTTTGTGGGCGAGGCGTCTCAAATGAGTGCCGATTCGCTGGCGCGCATCCGAAGCATCATGGAGTCTGAGCAACTTCTGGTGCCCGCTCAGCCTAAGCGTCCTGTTGGCAGCGATGTGCGCTTTGAGGACGTGAGCTTCACGTACGAGGGTGCCGAAGCACCTGCCGTCAGCCACGTAACCTTTAACGTCCCCGCAGGCAGTACCCTTGCGCTGGTGGGTCCCTCGGGCGGTGGTAAGTCAACCTGCGCAAGCTTGATCCCGCGTTTTTGGGATGTTTCCTCGGGTCGAGTGCTCGTAGGCGGTGTGGACGTTCGCGATATGGATCCGCACGAGCTTATGGACCAGGTCGCCTTTGTGTTCCAGACCAACCAGCTGTTCCGGCAAACACTTGCCGATAACGTGCGCGCCTCCAAGCCTGCGGCTACTGACGACGAGGTGCGTGCGGCCCTCTCCGCAGCTCGGTGCGACGACATTGTGGCCAAGCTCCCACAGGGCATCAATACCATGCTCGGCGCCGGCGGGGCATATCTTTCGGGTGGCGAGGTCCAGCGCGTGGCATTAGCCCGCGCGATCCTTAAAGACGCGCCTATCGTGGTGCTCGATGAGGCCACGGCGTTTGCCGACCCCGAGAACGAGGCGCTCATCCAGCGCGCCTTTAGCAAGCTGGCGGCGGGCCGCACGGTCATTATGATCGCGCACCGACTCTCGACTGTAGTGGGCGCAGACCAAATCGTGGTACTCAACCAGGGCAGCGTGCGGGAGTCGGGTACCCATGCCGAGTTGCTGTCCCAAGAGGGTCTATATGCCAAGATGTGGGCCGAATACGAACAGGCCGCGAGCTGGAAGATTACTGCTGCGACCGCGGATGCCGCCGTCACGAAGGGAGGCGAGGCCTAAATGTTCGCCTCATTCCAAAAGAAGTATTTCCTATCCGATAAAGGCATCGCCGGCGTAAAACGCGGCATTTTCTGGACCACGCTCACCAATCTTATTACCATGGCCGGCATGGGCTTTTTGTTCCGGGTTATGGCCGGCTTTGTCGAGCATCTCGCCAGCGGGGCCGACCTGCCGGATGCCCTGCCGATCGTGGGCGGCCTCCTGGTCTTTTTCGTGTTGCTCTTTGCCTCTAACTGGCAGCAGTATTACTACACCTACTGCATCTTTTACGAGGAGTGCGGCAAGCAGCGCATGGAAATTGCCGAGCGCCTGCGCAGGCTGCCGCTATCGTTTTTTGGACGTCGCGATCTGGCCGATTTAACCGAGACCATCATGGGCGATGTCCAGACCATGGAACATGCCTACAGCCACGTGTTGGGAGAGCTTTGGGGCGCCATTATCGCAAGCGCTATTGTGTTCGCAGCATCGCTGTTCTTTTGCTGGCAGTTGGCGATCGCGGCGTTCTGGAGCGTTCCCGTGGCCTTTGCCGTGCTGTATTTGACGCGCGGCCCCATGGTCCCGGTGTTCGACCGTGTTCGCGCCGAGAAGGTCAAAGTCACCGAGGCGATCCAGGAGACGCTCGATTGTGTGCGCGAGATCCGCGCTACCAACCAGGAGGCCTATTATCTTGAGGGACTCGGTGCCGTGATCGATGACGAGGAGCGCGAGACCACTAAGGGAGAACTCGTTAACGGGCTTTTGGTCAACTCTGCCTTTGTCATTTTGCGTCTGGGGGTCGCTTCCACGCTGGTAACGGGTGCCGCGATGGTTGCCTCGGGGCGGGTCGACTTTTTGGTGATGTTTGCCTTCTTGCTTATGGTGAGCCGTATCTATGCACCCTTTGACCAGGCGTTGATGCTGGTGTCCGAGCTGTTTGCCGCCGAGTCGTCTGCCAAGCGCATGCGTTCTATCATGGAAGAGCCTGTGGCGCGGGGCAGCGAGAAATTTGAGCCCGCGGGCCACGATGTGGTGTTCGATCACGTGGCATTTGGCTATGGTGCGGGCGAGGACGGACGCGCCGGCGAGAAAGTTCTTACCGATGTGAGCTTTACCGCCAAGGAAGGCGAGGTCACGGCACTAGTCGGTCCTTCGGGTTCCGGTAAGTCTACGGTGAGCCGCCTGGCCGCGCGCTTTTGGGATGCCACCGAAGGCACGGTCACCGTGGGTGGCGTGGATGTCGCGAGCGTGGATTCCGAGGTGCTCCTGCGCGACTACGCCATTGTGTTCCAAGGCGTGCTGCTCTTTGACGACACGGTGATGGGAAACATCCGCCTCGGGCGTCGTGATGCCACCGATGAGGAAGTGCTTGCGGCCGCGCGTGCCGCCAACTGCGACGAGTTTGTGAGCCGCATGCCGCAGGGCTACGATACCATGATCGGCGAGAACGGCTCCAAGCTGTCCGGCGGCGAGCGCCAGCGCATCTCTATCGCCCGCGCGCTGCTCAAAGACGCGCCCATCGTGCTGTTGGACGAGGCGACGGCGAGCTTGGATGTGGAGAACGAGACCGTGGTGCAACAGGCACTTTCCCGTCTGCTTGCAGGCAAGACGGTTATCGTTATTGCCCACCGTATGCGTACGGTGGAAAATGCCGACAAAATCGTTGTGCTCAAGGATGGTGTGGTTGCCGAACAGGGCACTCCAGCGCAGCTCAAGACAGCAGGTGGAGAATTCGCCCGCATGGTTGCGCTGCAAAAGGAAGCGGCTGCCTGGCGGCTATAGGAATGTGACAAAGGGACGGTCCCCTGGTCATATTGAGTTCGCCCCCATAGTTTCCAAAAAGTTAACCTTTGTTGAACTTAATAGTTAGATAAACTAAACTATTTTCCAAAAGTGTGCTCGAGCAAACTTGTTTACTCGGGTGCTGAGGCACCGTGCCGCGTCCAATGCGGCAAAAGGGAGAAGTAACATGAAGAAGTCGACGTTCAATACCCTGCTTGTCGGTGGCGGTTTTCTGCTTGGCACGGCCGGCATCAAGCTGCTTACCAGCGCTCCGGTAAAGAATGCCTGCGTGCAGGGCATTGCGTGCGGCATGCGCATCAAGAACGGCTACCAGGACATGGTCGAGCAGGCCAAGGCCGAGGTCGACGACATGGTTGCCGAGGCTGCCTACATCACCCAGAGCGAGGCCGCTGCGGACAAGGCAGCCGAGTAGCACTCCCAGGCACAAACTATGAGATTCTCGATTATCAGCGAGATCCCCGGCAGGACCCGCCTCCAGTTGGCGGGTCCTGTGCCAGAGAGCGATCTCGATGCGCTTCTAAAGCTCAGCGGCGAAATCGATGGTGTGCGCAAGGTGCGCGTCTACGGCCGCATCGGCCAGATGGCGCTCGAATATGACGAGCAGCGTCGCACGGCCGTGCTGGCCGCCGTCGGTGCGCTCGACGCTCAGGCCATTGCCGACGCAAAGACAGGTTACGTGATGCAGCTTGAGCCACGCAAGCACAAACTCGTTATGGACCTGGCGACACTCGTCGGTGCCCATTACGCACGTCGCTGGTTCTTGCCGACGCCTCTGCGTGCGGTGTTTGTCGTGGCCGGTTACATGGCATTTTTGCGCGCTGCCCTTCATGAGCTGGCGCAGCCACGCCTGACCGTTCCTGTGCTCGACGCTTCGGCCATCGGCATTTCGTTCGTCAAGCGTGATGTCGACACCGCGGGCCAGACGATGTTCCTGCTCAACGTGGGCGAGCTGCTCGAGGACTACACCCGCGCCATGAGCGAAAACGAGCTCATCAACTCGCTGCTCGATGTGCCCGACAAGGCGCAAAAGGTCGTCGGCGACACTGAGGTAAGCGTTGCCGCCACCGAGCTTGAGCCCGGCGACTTGGTAGCCGTGCGCACTGGCATGTCCATTTGCATCGACGGTGTTGTCGAGCAGGGGAGCGCTATGGTCAACCAGGCGACCCTGACCGGCGAGCCGCTGGCCGTCGAGCGCAGCGTGGGCGACGACGTGTTCGCCGGCACCGTTGTGGAAGATGGCAGCATCTTGGTGCGTGTGTGCGCCAATACGGCGCAAACCAAGCTCCGCTCAATCGTCTCGCTCGTGCAGACGGCCGACTCGCTCAAGTCCGAGGGCCAGTCGCATATGGAGGACCTTGCCAATAAGATCGTCCCGTGGAACTTCCTGCTCGCGGGCCTGGTTGCGCTTACCACCCGCAGCCTCATCAAGACCTCAGCGGCACTGATGGTCGACTACTCGTGCGCACTCAAGCTCACGGGTTCCGTCGCCGTTATGACTGCTATGAGCGACGCTGCCAAGATGGGCGTCATGGTCAAGGGCGCGAAGTACTTTGAGTCGTTTGCCAAGGCCGACACCATTGTGTTTGATAAGACCGGCACGCTCACCGAGGCACAGCCGCGTCTTGCCTGCGTGCTCACCACCGACGGCTGGAGCGAGGACGAGGTCCTGCGCCTTTCCGCATGCCTGGAGGAGCATTTCCCGCATCCGGTGGCGCGTGCCGTGGTCAACGCCGCTCGCGAGCGTGGGCTCGAGCACCGCGAGCGTCACGCTGCTGTCGAGTATATTGTGGCGCACGGCATCGCTTCGTCCATCGAAGGGCGTCGCGCGATTATCGGCTCGGCACACTTTGTGTTTGAGGACGAGAGCGCGCAGCTCGATTCCGACATTAAGGAGCGCATTGAGTCCCAGATGCAGGGCCTGTCGCCGCTGTATCTGGCGGTAGATGGAAAGGTCGTTGGCGTGCTCGGCATCGAGGATCCGCTCAAGCCCGGGGTCCGTGAGGCCATCGCCGACCTGCATGCGCTGGGCGTCAAACATGTCGTTATGCTCACGGGCGATTCGGAGCGCACGGCCGAGCGCATTGCGCGCGAGGCGGGGGTCGACGAGTTTAAGGCCGAGCTGCTGCCCGAGGACAAGTACGCCTATGTGGAGCGCATTAAGAGCGAGGGGCGCCATGTTGCCATGGTGGGCGACGGCGTCAACGATTCGCCGGCGCTCGGTTTGGCCGACGTGGGCCTGGCCATGGGTGGCGGAAGTGATATTGCCAAGGAGGTCGCCGATATCATCCTGACCGATACGGATCTTACCGCGATCGTGCGCCTGCGCCGCATGAGCCAGGGCCTCATTGATCGTCTGACGAGTTCCTATTCTAAGGTGATGCTCACCAACTCGGCGCTCCTGGCGCTGGGCATTACCGGCGCGATTACCCCGCAGGCGTCGTCGCTGCTGCACAATGGCTCGACGATTGCCTACAGCCTGAGCAACGCGAAAGCATATCTGCGCTAGCATTTTTGCTTGAGTTTATGGCCTGCGCCCGGGCGGCATTGCCGTCGTCCGGGTGCGGGCTTTTTTTGCGTTTGACCGTGTGCTATCAGCCCTATATAGTGATGCTAGCAATGATAGCAGGCGAGAGGAGCGTGATTGATATGAGTGTTGCTGGAAGCATGGTGCAGGTAAATGTTCGCGTGGATCGCTCGGTTAAAGAACGCGCCGAGGAGGCGCTGCGGCTTTCGGGCGGAACGCTGCCCGAACTCATCAAAAAGGTCGTGGCCAAGGTTGCGCAGGGCGGCGGTTCGTGCGAGGAAATCCTCGAGGCCGTTAACGACCGACAGCGGGGTGCCGTGTTAGATTCGCCGTTTGCTGCTTCCTGGGCGGCGGCGGATCAGCTTTACGCGGACCTGGGCATCGCTACGTCGCCCGTATCCGACGATCGCGATTGGGACACAATCTATTCCGAAGCCATGGACGAGCGCTATCGCCAAAAGGGGATGATCCTGTGAGCGGGGCTCCCCTCAAAATAATGGTGGATGCCAACGTATGGGTTGATTCGTTTTGCGCTGACCATGCCGAGTCGCTTGCCGCGCGTGCGTTTATTGGACAGGCGACGGAGACGGGGGCATTGCTGTTCTTTCCGGTGCATATCGCCAAGGACGTGCTGTACGTTGTCCAACACGAGCTCAAGCGTAGCGTTCTTGCCAGCGGGGGAGCGCTCGACGAGGCTTCTGCCCGCGCGATTGGCGATGCGGCGCTGGCGTTTGTTCGGAACATGACCGAAAACGCCACGGCCGTGGGTGCAGATGCGTCGGACCTTTGGCTGGCCGACAAATACTTAGTGCTCCATCGCGATTACGAAGACAACTTGGTGCTCGCCGCGTGCAAGCGCGCGCAGGTCGATTACTTGGTGACCAACGATCGCAAGCTGCTCGAACATGCCGATCTTGCAGCAAAGACCCCGCGTCAAATGATGCCGATTCTTGCTTTGGCCGAACGCGCCCGCGCGGCTATCGGTTGACGCGAACTGTTTGCGGGCCTCTTGGACGACGATGCGCCAAGGGGCCCGCGTCTGCTATTTACAAAAGCTCGGCCTTAATGGTGGGACTTTCTGCGAGCTGCTCGGCTGCCTTTTCTTCGGAGCTGTCGAGTGCTGCCAGACTGCGGTAGACCCACTCGTTGACCTGGGTGTTCTTGACGCCTGCGGTCTGCATAAGGGCGCCTACCTCGCGGATTGCTGCGAGCAGATCGGCTTTGGGGCCCGCGAGCTCGACCTCGATGTCGTGGTAGGCGGACACGCCTCGGTTCTCACTCACGTGGTCGATAAAGCCCTTGACGGTCTCAAGCTGCTGGGCGAGAGCTGCATCATCGTCAGCGTCCAGCGCGACGAGTGCGTTCGATACCGTGAGGGCGGGATGTCCGCAGGGGACAAAGCCCTCGATGACATCCATAGCTTCGGTAATGGTTGAGCCCAGGCCTGCGAGGGCATTGACGAGTTGCTGCTTGGTATCCATAACGGTCCTTTCGACGGGTCAATTTTGCTTGGCGAAAATATACGTGACGCGATCGGTAACAAAAGTGCGAAGTGCGGCGCACATTGGGGTCTTCACAGCTCGTGCATAGAACAGCTGTCCGCTTTCAGAACGTGGTAAGATAACACTCCACAAGCGGGGCTTGCCCCGCATGTTCCTTGAAAAGTCGACGGTTATCGGGTGTTTGCAGACCCGATACCATCCAGACTTTCCCAACATTCGGGGGCGACTGGTTTCGACACGATAGCTCTGAGAGAGGAAGCAAGCCGAGGTCTCCTCGCCTCGTTAAACAGGGGTACCGTCAAATTGAATTGACAACAACTCTTCTTTTGAGCCTATGGCTCTCGCTGCTTAGTTTATAGCGGCGCGTCAACCCGGTGATTTCCCCGACACCGGCGCGACGTCATGTTAGGGGAATGCTCCTGCGCACGTAATCGGTATGGCGCAGGCTAAGACCGAACCGGTTAGGACGCCGCGAGCGTGTCGCTGCGCGCAAAGCGTCCGAGACTAAACCAGCGACTGAGCTTGGAGATGCCAATCAGGGGGCTTTCGTGGACCGGAGTTCGATTCTCCGCGCCTCCACCATAAGTAACAGGCAGGTAGATATTCGTATCTACCTGCCTTTTTATTTCTAGTCCGTACCGCGGAGAATCGAACTCTATGCAGGGCGCGGGCGTAAAGAAAACGCGTGAGCGTTTTTAGCCCGCGGGCGAGGACGCCGGCAGGCGG
>USCS01000034.1 GCA_900552875.1 uncultured Collinsella sp.
CGCAGTGGGGGGCGACCCGGCCATTTGAACTATTTTGCAATATAGAGCTTGGGATGACTGCGACTGCTCTCGATCGCCGCCGTCATGATGCCCTCGTCGTCTCCATCAACGATGATGCCATCGAGGTCATCGATTTGCGCGGACTGATAAAAACTGGTCTTGTTGAACTTTCCCTGGTCAACCATCATGTAACCCTGGTTTGAGTTGGTCAGGTACATATGCTTGATCATGGCTGAGAAGTCGTGCTCGACGGTAAAACCGTGGTCGGGGTGGAATCCGTCGGCACTGACAAACGCCTTGTCGGCATGTAGTTTGCTCATGCAGTCGAGCGTTAGTGCGCCCGCGAGATAGAGGTGGCCCTTGCGCACGGAGCCGCCCAGCAGCACTACCGAAGCATTGGGGAGATTGAAGCTGGCGTAGTTCGCGATTGCAAGATCGCCGGTGATAATGGTGATCTCACGCTTGTCCATGAGGGCCTTAGCGAAGTAAAAGCCTGTGGTGCCGATATCAATTACCAGAACATCGCCATCATCAACAAGAGTTGCTGCGGTTGCGGCGATGGCCTCCTTGGCCTCGACTTGGACATTGATGCGCTCCTCGGGATACGAGATTGCGGTGGAGCGAGAAAGCGATACCGCTCCACCGCGTACGCGACGCAGCTTGCCTTCGGATTCCAGCGAGACGAGGTCGTGTCGTGCGGTGACTTCCGAAACCGAAAAACGGCGAACGATGTCGGATACCGAGATATTTGGCTTTTCGGCCAGCCAGTTCATAATAAATCGCTGACGCTCGGCCGGTGAAAGGTCTGAAGTAGATGCCATATGCCACTCCTTTTGAACGAAAGGCAAAAGAGGAGCCTTTCGTAATCGAAATATAACGTATCGATATGAAAAGAACGAGGCAAAATCGAATGAATCAAATGAACGGAATGGCATGTCCCAAATGCATGCGTAGCAGATAGTTTGCACTTAAATAGCGTGTAGAGGGTCTTGTTCTGAAGGCGCCGCCCAAAAGAAGTACGTTCACACCCGATATTCGACCGTTCACGGAAAGTTGACAATTGAGCTTTCGATGCTTTTGAAATGGTTTATAAAAGAAAACCGAAAAGCTTTTGAAACAAAGAAGAAGGCTTTCGATAGCAATAGTGTTAGATGAGAAAGGACCGAACATGGCGATCAAGGTGTTTGCCGACGGCGCTAACCTCGAGGGCATGCTTGACATGCATGACAATGGCAACGTTCAGGGCTTCACGACCAATCCTTCCCTTATGAAGGCCGGCGGCGTGACCGACTACCGCGCTTTTGCCAAGACGGTTCTTGAGCACATTACCGATGTGTCGGTCTCTTTTGAGGTTTTCGCTGATGACGAGGCTGGTATGGAGGCCGAGGCTCGCGAGATCGCAACCTGGGCAGACAACGTCTATGTTAAGATTCCGGCGCTCAACACCAAGGGCGAGTCCACTGCCGCGCTGGTCAAGCGCCTTTCTGCCGACGGCATCAAGGTGAATGTCACCACTATCTTCACGCCTGAGCAGGTCGACGAGTTCGTCGATGCCGTTTCTGCCGAGACCCCCTCTATTCTGTCCATCTTTGCCGGTCGCATTGCCGATACCGGCGTCGATCCGCTGCCCCTCATGGCGGAGTCCGTAAAGAAGGCTGCCGTTAAGCCTGCTGCCGAGGTGCTCTGGGCGTCTACGCGCGAGGTCCTCAATATCTTCCAGGCGGAGTCCGTTGGATGCCAGATCATTACGGTCCCCAATGCCATTCTTGCCAAGCGCAAGAATTTCGGGAAAGATTTGCTTGAGTACTCGCTTGATACGGTCAAGGGCTTTGCCCGCGACGTTCAGGCGCTTGGTTTTCATATCTTGCCCGAGGAGTAGGGGACGAGCATGCTGACCGATCTTCTTAAGCCCGAGCTTGTTGCCTGCCACGTCGAGGCCTCCGATTGGGAGGAGGCGATCAGGGCATGCGGTAAGTTGCTCGTAGACGCTGGCAAATGCGACCAGAGCTATGTTGACGCCATGATTTCATCGGTTCACAAATTCGGCCCCTATATGGTCTTGGAAGAGGGCATCGCCATGCCCCACGCTCAGGCAGATGGCAATGTGAGTGAAGCGGGGATCTGTATCGTCACGCTTGACCCTGCCGTTGCGTTTGGACACGAGGATTTCGATCCGGTTCACGTGCTCGTGGGTATTTGCGCACCCGACCCCAAGGCTCATCTTGGCTGCTTGGCGGAGCTTTCGCAGATGTTTGAGGACGAGGACTGTGTTGCCAAGCTCAGCGCATGCGATACGCCCGAGCAGGTTTTGGAGACCATGCGTTCATTCTTTTAGGCCTTAATGGCACGGCGATGCGTCGCCGCTTTTGGATAGACGGAAAACCGTCACGTGTAGGAGAGGAAGGTTGCCATGCATATCATCACCGTATGCGGAAACGGCATCGGGTCTAGCCTGATGCTCGCTGGCAAAGTCGAGGAGCTTTGCGAGGAGGAGGGCATCAAGGCCGACGTTGAGTCTATGGACCTGAACGGTGCTTCTTCCGCAAATCCGGATCTGTTCATCACCGTTAAGGAGCTCGCCCCCGAGCTCCACGGCAACGTTGTGATCGTTCGCAGCTATGTGAACAAGAAGAAGATCCGCGAAGACGCCCTCGAGGCAATCAAGGCGGCCGCCGCTAACGCCTAAAGCGGCACAAAAAAGGGCGGTTCCCTGTGGAAGAGGGAAACGCGCCCACGTTAGAGAGAAAGGAAGCGCAGATGCAAGCCATCCTTCCCATACTTGAGTTTATCCAATCGATTCTGACTAAGCCAGCGTGGATCATGGGTCTGTTTGCCTTTGTGGGCCTTGTTGCGCTCAAGCGCCCTGCCCACAAGGTGATGACGGGAACCCTGAAGCCCATTCTTGGTTACATCATGCTGTCTGCCGGCGCTGCTGTTGTTCAGGAGAACCTTGCTCCGCTGGGCACCTTCATCGAGACCGGTTTCCACATCACCGGCGTCGTGCCCAACAACGAGGTCGTCGTTTCGATGGCTCAGAGCGTCCTCGGCGTTCAGACCATGATGATCCTGATTCTCGGCTACGTCGTGAACATTATCATTGCCCGTTTTACCAAGTTTAAGTACATCTTCCTGACGGGCCATCACAGCATGTTCATGGCTTGCCTGCTGTCTGCCGTTCTGCAGGCATCTGGCTTCCAGGATGTCCAGCTTGTCATCGTGGGCGGCATGTTCCTGGGCCTCGTGAGCGCTATGCTTCCCGCCGTCGGCCAGCGTTTCACCGAGAAGGTTACCGATGGTGACGAGATCGCCATGGGTCACTTCGGCTCGCTTGCCTACTATATCTCCGCTGCGGTCGGTACACTTTTTGCTAAGGACGCCGAGGAGAACAGCACCGAGAAGATCGAGGTTCCCGAGAAGTTCTCCTTCCTGCGCGACACCACTATCTCCACGGCTCTTACCATGGCCTTCTTCTACCTGGTTACCGCTTTCGCCGCTTACATCGCAGATCCGGCGGTCGTTACCAAGACCGCTGGCGGCGACAATGTGATTGTCTATGCCCTGACCTGCGCTCTGTCTTTCGCCGTTGGTGTCACCATCGTCTACAACGGCGTTCGTATGATCCTTGCCGACCTAGTCCCGGCTTTCCAGGGCATCTCCAACAAGCTGATCCCTGGCGCCATCCCCGCCGTCGACTGCGCCGTCTTCTTCCCCTATGCTCCCACCGCCGTCATCCTCGGCTTTGTCGCTTCCTTCATCGGTGGCGTGGTCGGTATGTTCATCGTGGGCGCTACCTTGGGCATCTTCATCATCCCGGGCATGGTTCCCCACTTCTTCTGCGGTGCTACCGCCGGCATCTACGGCAATGCTACTGGCGGTCGCAAGGGCGCAGCTCTTGGCGCTTTCGTCAACGGCCTGCTCATCACCTTTGCCCCGGCCCTGCTCCTGCCCGTTCTTGACGTCTTTGGCTTCAAGAACACTACGTTTGGCGACTTCGATTTCTCCGTCATTGGTATTACGCTTGGCCGCGCTGCCGAGGCCTTCGGTACCACCGGTGTCTACGCGATTCTCGCTGTCCTTCTGGTCGTCGCCTTCGTCCCCAACTTCATCCACACCAAGGGTGCTGTGATTAACCACGTTGAGGAAGAGTAATCCAGGCATACGTTAAGCCCTAATCGGGCGGAGCTCCGATAACCGGCTCCTACACGAAAGCGGTGACGTCTCAAATGAGGCGTCACCGCTTTTTGCTTTGGAGCGATTGTGAAAACGATCCGGTGAGGCGCTGCTTCTGTTCCGTGAACGGAATCAAACGCAATGATCGGCAAAAACGTTTTGCCGCTGGGGCGGCGATATAAAAATGGTAAAGCTGCAAAACCGTTCGCCGAGAAGATAAAAACCCGCAGCTTACGCCTTGATAAACGTAGGTAAAGTGCTTAGCAGTTCAACGTCCATATGCAAGCGAAAGTTTTGTTGCGGTATCTGCAAGTTTTCCCATTGGATGAGAAAAACTTGCAAGTTCGACGATGGGCAGCGGTGGTTCGTCCTTTGCTGTTACTTTCCCCGCACCATGGTGAGGGAGATTTTCTCGCGGTCGCGATCGACCCTCTCGACCCACACCTTGACCGTGTCACCGACGCGCACCACGTCGCTCGGGTGCTTGACGAAGCGGTTGGCCAGCTTGGAGATATGCACGAGGCCGTCCTGATGTACGCCCACGTCGACGAAGGCGCCAAAGTCCACAACGTTGCGCACCGTGCCCTTGAGCTCCATGCCGGGCTCCAGGTCGTCGATGGAAAGCGCCGAGCGGCTAAAGACCACCTCGGGCGCGTCGTCGCGCGGGTCGCGACCGGGCTTCTTGAGCTCGTTGACAATGTCGATGAGCGTGAGGGTGCCGCAGTCCAGGTCGCTTGCCAGCGCCGAGATGCTGCCCAGGCGGCGCTCGATGTCGGGCACGCCGCCGCGGCTGAGCTCGCTGGCGGCAACGCCGGCGCGCTCCAGGACGGCCGTGGCCACCTCGTAGCTCTCGGGGTGGACGCTTGTCGCGTCGAGCGGGTTCTTGCCACCGCTGATGCGCAAAAAGCCCGCGGCGTTGAGATATGCCTTGGGTCCCAGCTTGGGGACCTTCTTAAGCTGGCGGCGATCGGTAAAGGCGCCGTTTTCCTCGCGGTAGGCCACGATATTCTTGGCCACGCTCGGCGTAATGCCCGATACATAGCCCAGCAGGCTCGCGCTTGCGGTGTTGACGTCGACGCCCACGCGGTTGACGACGTCCTCCACCACGTGACCCAGGGTGCGTGAAAGCTCGGCCTGGTCAAGGTCGTGCTGGTACTGGCCAACGCCGATGGACTGGGGCGGAATCTTGACGAGCTCTGCCAGCGGGTCTTGCAGGCGGCGGCCCAGGCTCATGGCGCCGCGCACGGTGACGTCCAGGTCGGGGTATTCCTGGCTGGCGAGCTCGGAGGCGGAGTACACCGATGCGCCGGCCTCGTTGACGATGGTGTATCGCAGTCCAGGCGCCTGCTCGGCGATGAATTCGGAGACGACTTCCTCGGTCTCGCGGCTGGCGGTGCCGTTGCCAATGACGATGGTGTTGACGCCGTCCTTCTTGACGAGGCGGGCGAGCTCGCACTTGGTGCCGGCGACGTCGTGGCGCGGCTTGGTGGGATAGACCACGCCGTGGTCGAGTAGCTTGCCGGTCTCGTCCATGACGGCGACCTTGCAGCCGGTGCGGTAGCCCGGGTCGAGTGCGAGCACGCGGGCGCCGCGGACGGGGCGGGCCGAGAGCAGGCCCTCGAGATTCTTGGCAAAGACGTTGATGGCCTCGGTCTGGGCGCGGACGGTGAGCTTGGCGCGGGCCTCGCGCTCCAGTGAGGGGGCCATGAGGCGTTTGTAGCCGTCAGCGATGGCGGCGTCAAAGACGGGAGCGAAGACGCCTTGGCGACGGGGCCAGCGGCTGCCGAGGCGCGCCGTGGCGGCGGCGCCGTCGACGTTCACGCGTACACGGAGCTTGCCCTCGCGCTCACCGCGGTCGATAGCCAGCACGCGGTGGTTGGGTATACGGCGCAGCGGCTCGTCAAAGTTGTAGTAGGGCTCGTAGGGGGTCTTCTCCGCGGGATCGGTGGCTTCGACGACGATATCGGCAGTGTTTTGCGTAAAGGCGCGCAGGTCGGCGACGTTCTCCGGGTCCTCGGCTACCGTCTCGGCCACGATGTCCGCCGCGCCGGCGAGCGCCTTCTCGGGTGTGTCGAAGCCGGCCTCCTCGTTGACGTATTCCGCGGCGGCGTCGAGTGCGCTGCCCTTGGCCGACGCCTGCATGATGATCATGTTGGCAAGCGGCTCCAGGCCCGCCTCGCGGGCCTTCTGCGCGCGTGTCATGCGCTTTTTGCGGTAGGGCTTGTAGAGGTCCTCGACACGCTGGAGCTGCGTGGCCTCGTGGATCTGTGCCTCGAGCTCGGGCGTGAGCTTGCCTTGGGCGTCGATGAGCAGAATGACGTCCTCTTTGCGTTGCTCGAGATTGCGCAGGTAGGACAGGCGCTCGTCGAGTGCGCGCAGGGCGACGTCGTCCATGCCGCCCGTGGCTTCCTTGCGGTAGCGCGAGATAAAGGGAATGGCGTTGCCCTCGTCGATGAGCTTGACGGCCGCCTCGACGTTGGCGGCTTTAAGGTTGAGCTCGCGGGCGAGCTGGGCGATAAGATCCATGGAACTCCTTGCGTTTAAGGTGCGTTTGCAGCACAGAGCTACCAAGGATACCACCCGCGATGCGACAAAGGGACTGTCCCTTTGTCGCATGCCACTGCACAAAAGCCCCGCGGGCAGGAGGCTGCTCGCGGGGCAAAGAAGAGGGGCTTATTTGCGGCGGTCCGAGGTGCTCGGCGTGGAGTTTTATCGTGGCCCACCCTAAGGCATTACAGCTCGACGAGCTGGCCGGTCTCGGCGGCCTCCTTGATGGCGTTGAGAAGTGTGAGCGTCTTGACGTTATCGGCGGGGGTCACGACGGGCTCAACCTCGCGGCGGACGACCTTCACAAAGTGCTTGAGCTGCATCTTGTGCGGTAGTGCCGGGTCCACGGCCGGAATCTCCATCTGCAGCGGCTTGTGCCAGTTGGAGGCGCCGTCGTAGGAGAACTGGTGCAGGCGGGGCAGCGACAGGGCGCCCAAGGTTCCGCCGATAAAGTAGGCGTCGGCGTCGAAGGGACGGTACTGCGGATCCTCGCGAGCGGTTGCCTCCCAGTTCCAGGGGCTGGCGGTGGCGTCGGAGATGGTCATGCTCGCGAGCGCGCCATCGGCAAAGCGAACGTTGACCACGGCGGAGTCCTCGGTCTCAAAACCGCGGGCGGCGCTGGACTGCATACCCTGGACGGCAACGGGCTCGCCCAGCAGGTAGCGGAGCAGATCGACGTCGTGCACCAGGTTGACCAGGATCGGGCCGGCGCCCTTCTTGCGGCGCCACTCGACGTCGAAGTACTCGTCATTCTTATAGATCATGTAGTGGAAGCTCGACACGGTGAGCTTGCCCAGCTCGCCAGACTCGATGATCTCCTTGGCCTTGTTGACGAAGGGATTGTGGCGACGATGCTGGCCCACGAGCACGGGCACGCCGGCGGTCTCGGCCTCGGCGGCGAAAGCCTGGGCATCCTCGAGATTGTTGGAGATCGGCTTTTCGACCAGCGGCACGATGTTGCGCTTCACAGCCTCGCGGGCAACGCCCAGGTGCAGGTCGTTGGGGGTGGCGATGATGACGGCCTCGGGCTTGACCTCGTCCATCATCTGGGCGGGATCGGTATAAAACGGCACGCCGGCGGCCTCGGCCGTGGCGCGGGCGCCCTCAAAGGCGTCGGCGATGGCGACGAGCTCGGCCTCGGGCTCCTCGGTGACAAAGCGGATGTGGTTGCGGCCCATGGCGCCGGCGCCGATAACGGCAATGCGGACGGGGTTGAGCTCAGACATTTCGACTCCTTAATACTGGTGACCGGTGGAATGCGACAAAGGGGCTGTCCCTTTGTCGCATCGGTAAAACTAGGCGGACTTCTTCTTGCTGTCGGAGACCATCATGTAGACGGTGAGCACGACGGCGATGGCGGCGATCACAATGGCGCCGTAGAAGGACTGCTGGTAGGCGGCGCTGCCGGCCTCGGCGTGATACAGCACGGCAGTGATGGGCTGGCTGATCCAGGTGGAAGCGGCATAGCCCAAAAACATGATGCCGTAGTTGACGCCGATGTTGCTGGTACCAAAGGCGCCACCGGTGAGCGGCGGGTAGATGACGAGCAGGGCGCCAAAGCTAAAGCCGAGCAAGGCGAGCGCCACAAAGAACATGGCCTGTGTAAAGCTCATCGACATGATGACGAGTGCGACGATGGTGACAACAAGGCTGATGAGCAGCGACTTATAGGCGCCGAGCTTGTCGATGATCTGGCCAAAGGACAGACGGCCAACCAGGTTGGCGCAGGTGTTGACGGAGACCACCACACCGCCGAGGGCGACGGCCGCGGCGCTCGTGGGGTCGGCGAAGAGCTGGACGGCGGCGATAGAGGCAACCTTGCCCACGAGCAGGGTGCCCGCGGTGGCGGCAAAGGCGAAGGTGGCGATGAGGATCCAGAAGCGCGGGGTCTTGACCATCTCGCCCGGGGTGAGGTCGCCGAAGGTGCCGGCGTGCGCGCCGCCCTTGGGGGCCTCGAAGCCCTCGGGCAGCCAACCGGCCTCGGGGGCCTTCAGGAACAGGGCGGAGGCGGCGATCATCACAAAGAAGATGACGCCGAGCGCCTTAAGGGCGCCAAAGATGCCAAGGCTCGGGATGAGCAGCGAGGCGAGCACCGGGGACAGCACGGCGGGGCCGGCGGTCGAGGCGGCCAGGGTGATGCCGGAGGCGAGACCCTTCTTGTCGATGAACCACTTCTGACCCGTGGTGAGGGCGGGGTTGTAGCCCAGGCCGTTGCCGACGGCGGCGACGAGCGAGAACCACAGGTAGAACTGCCACGGCTCGGTGACGGTGCCGGACATGAACCAGCCCACGCCGTAGCACACGGCGGCGGCGATCACGACGTTGCGGGGGCCGATCTTATCGGAGATGCGGCCGGCGAAGATGCCCGTCACGGCCATGATGGTCTGGAAGACGGGGAAGGCCCAGGTGAGGGCGCTGGACCACTCGGGATAGACGGCGAGCAGGTTCTTGCTCACGACGGAATACAGCGCGATGGAGCTGATGAAGAACATGGTGACGCACGCGGCGGAAAGCACGACGGCGCGACCCTTGTTGGAGTTGGTGGAAGCCATTGGACTCTTTCTAATCGATGCGGGGAGGGGAGGGACTTGTCCCGCGCCCCTCTCTACCGGGTTGGTTTACTGGTCGGTCGGCTTAGCGACGCCGGATCCATCGGACCAGAGCTCGACACCCTTGTTCTTAAGGTAGTTGTCGGCATAGGCGCGACGGCCGCCGGGCTTGGCGGTGAGGTCGCCCATCATGTTGGAGAAGCCGCCGTCGACCTTGATGGCGTCGCCGGTGGTAAAGTCCGAGCGCTTGGACGCCAGGAACATGACGGCGTTGGCGATATCGCTGACCTCGCCGATGCGGCGCGTGGCGATCAGACGGCTGCGGCTCTTCTCGACCTCGGGGTCGGCGTAGAAGTTGGCCGACATGGGGGTCTTGACGAAGCAGGGCTCAACGCAGTTGGAGCGCACGCCGTACGGGCCCCACTCGGCGGCGAGCATCTTGGACATCATGTTGACGCCGGCCTTGGTGGAGCTGTACACGCCCGAGAACGTCTCGGGGGAGTGGCTGGCGACGGTGGAGATGTGCACCAGGCGGCCCTGGCCGGCCTTGATCATCTCGCGACCAAAGCGCTGCGAGGTGATGAAGTAGCCGGTGAGGTTGACGTTGAGCACCTGCTCCCAGTCGCTCAGCGGCAGGTCCTCCATAGCGGCGAAGCGCAGGATGCCGGTGGTGTTGACGAGGACGTCGACGCGGCCGAAGTTGGCGATGGTGGCATCGACGGCGGCCTGAACCTCGGCCTCGTCGGTGGCGTTCATCTTGTAGCCCTCGGCGTGGATGCCAAACTCGGCAGCGAGGTCGGCGGCAGCGGCCTTGACCTTCTCCTCGTCCAGGTCGAGCATGACGACGTTGGCGCCATTGCGGGCGAACTCGCGGCAGATCTCGGCGCCCATACCGCCGAGTGCGCCAGTCACGGCGCAGACATCGCCCTCGAGCTTAAGCCAATTGCTCATAGGAACTTCCCTTCTTGTGCCTCCCAGTGGGTCGCTTCCATTAACTGACCCACGTGGTTTTCGCTGGTTATCGTATGCTTTGCGTTTGCGCAGGTGAATTGCATATTTGTTAGAATGGCGTTAACCGTAGGTTTACACCGCTTGATGCGATTTGTATTCGATTGAGCATGTGACCTGCGAAAACGACCCCCTGCGGCACCGTGTGGCCGTACGTGCGAAAACGGAGAGATGACGTGTACGATCGACGACTTGAGGCCATTTCGGCCGCCGCGGAGCTGGGAAGTTTCTCGCGCGCCGCGGCAAAGCTGCGCGTGTCGACGCCGGCGCTCGTCAAACAGGTGTCGGGGTTCGAGGCCGAGTTTGGCATCACGCTGTTCGAGCGCTCACATTCGGGCGTCAAGGTGACGCCGGCGGGTGCGTTGCTGGTAGACGACGCGCGCTCGATCATGCGCCAGTCCGAGGATGCCCTGCGCCGCGCCCGACGCGCGGCGGGCGATGGCGGTGCGGTTCGCCTGGGCGTGTCGATGATGTGCCCGGGCCGTCAGACGCTTTCGATGTGGACGGGCGTACACGAGCTGGAGCCGTCGCTGCGTTTTGAGATCGTACCGGTGAGCGACCTCTACGACGAGCGCGAGACCGTCATGCGCAGCTTGGGCCGCGAGGTCGATGTGGTGCAGTCGAGCTTTTCGACCCCGCGCTGGGGCGATGCATGCCAAAAGCTTCTCATCGTCAACGTGCCGTTTTATATCGATGTGCCGCGCACGAGCCCGCTTGCGCGCAAGAGCCGTATTACGGTTGCCGATCTGGAGGGCATGCGCCTGCGCGTGCTGCGTCACGGCAACGACGCCATGGACAGCCTGCGCATCGACCTGTTGGCCGACGGCGGCGTGGATGTCATCGACGTGGACAGCTTCGACTTCGCGCTCTTTAACGAGGCGGAGGAAAAGGGCGACGCGGTGCTCACCTGCGGCGCGTGGTCGGGCGTGCACCCGGCCTTTATGGGCGTGCCGTTCCTATGCGGCCGCGAGGTGCCGGTCTACCTGCACTACCCGCTCGAGCCCACCCTCCAAGTACAAAAATTCGTCAACGCCATGGCCCAACTCCTCAAGTAGCTAATCTGTGTGACAGAGGGACAGTCCCTTTGTTACACAAAACGAGGCCCTGGCCAAACGGCCAGGGCCTCGCAAACTTTTATTCCGTTTTAAATGACGGGCTGAT
>USCS01000035.1 GCA_900552875.1 uncultured Collinsella sp.
GACCTTCATGGCGCGGCCGCCAGCCTCTTTTACTAGGACGTCGAGGGTCTGCAGCGCATCGGGCGCTCCGGCCACAACCGTCTGCTGGGGACTGTTGTAGTTGACCGGCCAGCAGTCCTCGCCGGCCTGCGCAGCCAGGTTCTCGACTTGCGCAGCATCAAGTTTGATGACGGCGCGCATGCCGCCAGGGTGACGCTCGGCCGCCGTGGCCATCAATGCCGCGCGCTCACACACGAGCTCAAAACCCGCTCGCGTATCGAATGCCCCCGCAAAGCTGAGTGCAGCGACCTCGCCCAGCGAGAATCCCGCACAGGCGGCAGGCACCACGCCGCGCTCGCGCAGGGCGACGGCGACAGCCAAGTCGTGCACGAACACGCAAGGCTGCGTGTTCTCGGTCTGCGAGAGCTCCTCCTTGGAGGCGCTCCGGCACTGCTCGCTCGTCCCCGGGCGCACCTCGTCGGCAATGGTGAACACCTCGGCGGCCGCCGGCGATGTCTCGATCAGGTCGACGCCCATCGCGGGGTGTTGGGCACCCTGGCCGGCAAACAGAAACGCTACGCTACCCATGCGGACGCACCCTTCAGGACGCGCTCGGCGCCATCGACCAGATCGTCAACGATTTCGCGTGCGCTCTGGCGCTCGCTAACCATGCCGGCAATCTGTCCACACAAAAACGAACCCTCTTCGTAGTTGCCGTCCTTGGCGGCCTTACGCAGCGCACCGGTTCCCATAGCACCGAGCTCCTCGGCACTCGCGCCGGAACCCTCGCTCTTGGCATAGGCGTTGGTGAAGGGGCTCTTGAGGGCGCGCACTGGATGTCCCGTCGAGCGACCGGTCGCACGCGTTGAAGTGTCGTTGGCCTTCAGGACCATCTCTTTGTACTGCTCCGAGACGGTGCACTCGTCTGCGACCAGAAAGCGCGTACCCACTTGCACGCCTTCGGCGCCCAGCATAAAGGCGGCCGCCACGCCGCGGCCGTCGGCAATACCGCCGGCGGCCAAGACGGGAATGTCAACCGCATCGACGACCTGCGGCACCAGTGCCATCGTCGAGGTCTCGCCAATATGGCCGCCCGATTCGGTACCCTCGGCAACAACCGCCGTGGCTCCACGACGTGCCACGAGGCGCGCCAGCGCCACCGAGGCAACGACCGGGATGACCTTGATGCCCGCCTCGTTCCACGCCTTCATGTACTTGGCGGGATTGCCGGCGCCCGTCACGACGACCGGCACTCGCTCGTCAATCACGACCTGTGCAACCTCGTCGGCGAACGGGCTCATGAGCATGACGTTGACGCCAAAGGGCTTATCCGTCCTGGCGCGCAGCTCGTGAATCTGGTCGCGCAGCCAGTTGGCGTCGGCGTTCATGGCCGCAATGATGCCTAAGCCACCCGCCTCGGACACTGCGGACGCCAGCGAGGCATCGGCAATCCAGGCCATACCGCCCTGGAACACGGGCTTTTCGATGCCGAGCAGATCGCAGAGAGGAGTCTTGAGCATCACTACTTCTCCAATGCCGCCTCGACCGTATCGGCGAACTCGCCGACCGTCTTGGGGTTCTCTTCGGTATCGAGCTGGATGCCAAACTCGTCCTCGACGGCGACGAGGATCTCGACGGTGCCCAGGCTGTCGAGACCAATCTCCTCGAGCGTGGACTCGGGCTTCATCTCAACGTCGTCAAGACCAGCGGTCTCGCGGATAACGTCGCAAACGCGCTCGAAGGTCTTCTGATCTGCCATGGTAGTTCTCCTTTGGTTGTGCCCTAGGGCGTTTTTATTTCCTATGTGCGACTACTTCCAACGAAGCAGATAGCCACCTATATCCAGACCGGCGCCAAATCCAACCAAGGCGATCGTGTCGCCCGTGTGAAGTACACCGGCGTTTGCCAGCCGGTCGAGGGCAAGCGGAATGCATGCGCTCGAAATGTTGCCGGTCTCGCGCAACGTGCGAACCACACGCTCGTCCGGCACGCCCAGACGCTTGACCGCCTGGCTCAGGATTCGTTCGTTAGCCTGATGGAATACAAAATGATCGATGTCTTCGACCAAAATGCTCGCATCGATCGCAAGCTTATGGACCGTGTCACAGATGGCGTTGACGCCGAACTTGAACACGCGGCGGCCATTCATGGACAGCACGCTCGCGCTATCTGCGGAAGCCTTAAACGGCGAGGTACCGACCAGACCGGGAACGCGCAACGTCTCGACGTCGGGCGCCGTCGAAAGCTCAACGGCAAGGGGGTTGTCTCCCCCAGCTTCAATCACTGCGGCGCCTGCCCCATCGCCAAATAGCACGCAGGTGGCACGGTCGGTCCACTCGAGCGCGCGCGTCATCTGCTCGGCAGCAACAACAAGCACGCGCTCGGCACGGCTGCGGGCGATATAGCCCTCGGCGACATCGAGCGCAAATACGAAGCCGGCACAAGCCGCCGAGACATCGAAGGCAGGGCACGTCGCGCCTAGTCGCTCAGCAACGGCGCACGCCTCGGCGGGAACAAGGTGGTCACCCGTCGTCGTCGAGCAGACGATCAGATCCAGCTGGCTCGCGTCGATTCCGGACACCTGGAGTGCCCGCTCGCTCGCTGCTACGGCAAGGTCGTCAAGTGACTCGGTGGTGCAGACGTGGCGGCTCTTGATACCTGTGCGAGTAAAAATCCACTCATCCGAGGTATCGAGGAACTCAGACAGCTCGTCATTGGAAACACTGCGCTCAGGAAGTGCCGAACCTGTTCCAAGAATCGTGAAACCCATCACTAACCTCCTTTGAGTTGTTGACGTGTTTACATCGACCAAGAGAGGATAACGCATTTCAGTCTTTGTTGACGTGTTAACATTAAATTGTCCAAATGCGACAAAGGCTTCACATTGTGTCTATCTCTCGACACCATTGCGTCATTCACTTATTCAATAAGGAGGTAGCAGCCGCTATGGATGCCCAATTAACGATTGTCGATGTAACCGGATCGACCAACGATGACCTGCTCGAGGCAGGAAAACAGGGTGCGCCGCACGGCACAGGACTTGCCGCCCGCGCGCAAACGGCAGGACGCGGCCGGCGCGGCCACAAGTGGGATTCAACCGCCGGCAACCTATTGCTTTCGATTGGCCTGCGTCCATGCGTTAATCCCGCAAAGTACTCTGGTCTTGCCGCCGTCAGCGGCCTAGCGGTGCTCGAAGCACTCGAAAAGCAAGGCCTTGCAAGCGAAATAGCCCTCAAGTGGCCCAACGACCTGGTCGCGCGAGGACGCAAGCTCGGCGGCATTCTGGTCGAGGCCGCACGCGATAACGAAGGCAAACCTTTCGCCGTCTGCGGCATTGGTGTCAACGTAAACTACACGCCCCAAGAGGTGCCCGATGGCGGCCTGGCGGCAATTGGCCTCTCGGACCTCAACGAGAGCGTTCCCGCCGTCGACATGCTCCTCGATGAGGTCTATCACGCAGTTATAGACGCTGTAGATACCTGGGCAGAGCGCCTCAACGCCATGGAAGAAAACGCCGGACCGCTCGCGCCCGTCCACGACGAATATGTCGCACACCTCAATTGGATTGGGGAGCACGTTATCGCCCGCTCCCCCGCTGGAGACGAGCTGGCACGCGGCATATTTAGAACGGTCGACGATTGCGGCCGCGCAAGCATTGAGACCGAGAGCGGCTTGTGCGTCTTCCACTTCGAAGAAGCGTCCTTGCGCCCCCTGAGCGAATAGGGCGCCGCAGCCATCAGCTCGGCAGACGAATTCGCTATCCCAAAATCTAAACTCAAAACAAAAGAGCCCCGCTACCAAGATGGCAGCGGGGCTCTATAAGCTATGAGCGATATCGCTTAGAGCTTGATGTCGATGTCGACGCCAGCGGGGAGGTCGAGACGCATGAGCGAATCAACGGTGCCCGAGGTGGGGTCGAGGATGTCGATGAGGCGCTTGTGGGTGCGCATCTCGAACTGCTCACGGGAGTCCTTGTTCACGTGCGGCGAGCGGATAACCGTGTACAGGTTGCGCTCGGTGGGCAGGGGGACAGGACCGGAAACGCGAGCGCCGGTCTTCTGAGCGGTCTCGACGATGAGCTTCGCGGACTGATCGACGACCTCGTGATCATAGCCCTTGAGGCGAATGCGGATCTTCTGGGTAGCCAACTTAAACCTCCAAAGAGTGCGAGAGATGTTCTCGCAGGATTACGTAACAGGGAGCTCGAACTTAGGCGTTCTTGCTCATGACCTCGTCCACGATGGACTTGGGCGCAGGCTCATAAGAGTCGAACTGCATCGTGTAGGATGCACGGCCCTGGGTCTGGGAGCGAAGGTCGGTAGCGTAACCGAACATCTCGCCCAGCGGCACCTTGGCACGGATGAGCTTACTGTTCTTGCGATCCTCCATGCCCTCGATCTTGCCGCGGCGACCGGAGAGGTTGCCCATAACGTCGCCCATGTACTGCTCGGGGGTCTCGACCTCGACAGCCATGATCGGCTCGAGCAGCTGCGGGTCGGACTTCTTGAGGGCGTCCTTGATAGCCATGGAACCGGCGATCTTGAAGGCGGCCTCGGAGGAGTCGACCTCGTGGTAAGAACCGTCGAACAGGGTGACCTTAACGTCGAGGACCGGGAAGCCGGCGATAACACCGGTGTTCAGGGCCTCCTGGATGCCCTTGTCGATGGACGGGATGTACTCCTTGGGCACGACGCCGCCGACGATAGCGTTGACGAACTCGTAGCCGAAGCCCTCCTCCATCTTCTCGAGCTTGATGACGGCGTGGCCGTACTGACCGCGACCGCCGGACTGACGGACGAACTTGCCCTCAGCCTTCTCGACGTCGTGACCAGCGGTCTCGCGGTAGGCAACCTGGGGCTTACCAACGTTAGCGTCAACCTTGAACTCACGGAGCAGACGGTCGACGATGATCTCGAGGTGCAGCTCGCCCATGCCGGCGATGATGGTCTGGCCGGTCTCGTGGTTGGTGGACACCTGGAAGGTCGGGTCCTCCTCGGCGAGCTTGGTCAGAGCCAGGGACATCTTGTCCTGCTCGGCCTTGGTCTTGGGCTCGATGGCAACGTCGATAACGGGCTTAGCGAACTCGATCTTCTCGAGGACGATCTCCTTGCCCTCGGCGCACAGGGTGTCGCCGGTGGTGGAGTTCTTGAAGCCGACGCAAGCGACGATGTCGCCAGCGGCAGCGTCGTCACGGTCGATACGCTCGGCGGCGTTCATCTCAAGGATGCGGCCGAGGCGCTCGCGCTGACCGTTGGAAGCGTTGACCACGTAGGAGCCGGACTCGGCGCGGCCGGAGTAAACGCGGACGTAGGTGAGCTTACCGACGAACGGGTCGGTCATGATCTTGAAGACCAGGCCGGAGAAGGGCTCGTCGAAGGAAGGATGACGCTGGATCTCCTCGCCGGTGTCCGGATCGGTACCGGTGACGGCCTCGACGTCGAGCGGGCTGGGCAGGTAGTCGACGACAGCGTCGAGCAGCTCCTGGACGCCCTTGTTCTTGTAGGCGGAGCCCACGAAGACGAGGTTGAGCTCGTTGGCCAGAACGCCCTTGCGCAGAGCAGCCTTGAGCTCCTCGACGGTGAAGTCCTCCTCCATGAGGATCTTCTCCATGAGCTCGTCGTCAAAGCTGGCAGCAGCGTCGAGGAGCTCCTCGCGCTTGGTGGCAGCGATGTCGGCAAACTCAGCCGGGATCTCGTCCATCGGCTCGGGGTAGGTCATGCCCTTCTCGTCGGCCTTGAAGTCCCATGCAGTCATGGTAACGAGGTCGATGACGCCCCAGAAGTTGTCCTCGGCGCCCATCGGGACCTGAGCGGCCACGGCGTTAGCGTCGAGACGATCCTTCATGGTCTCGATAGCGTTGAAGAAGTCAGCGCCCACGCGGTCATACTTGTTGATGAAGGCGATGCGAGGGACGTTGAAGGTAGAAGCCTGACGCCAAACGGTCTCAGACTGGGGCTGAACGCCGGCAACGGCGTCGAAGACGGCGACAGCGCCATCGAGGACGCGCAGGCAGCGCTCGACCTCGGCGGTGAAGTCAACGTGGCCCGGGGTGTCGATGATCTGGATGCGGTAGTCCTTACCGTCCTTGTTCCAGAAGCACGTGGTAGCAGCGGAGGTAATGGTTACGCCGCGCTCCTGCTCCTGAACCATCCAGTCCATGGTGGCAGCGCCCTCATGGACCTCACCGATCTTGTGGGTCTTACCGGTGTAGTAAAGAATACGCTCGGTCGTGGTGGTCTTACCGGCATCGATGTGGGCCATGATGCCGATGTTACGGGTATCGGAAAGCTTGTACTTAGGCTTAGCCATGTTAGTTCCTTACCTTAACTTACCAACGATAGTGAGAGAACGCGCGGTTGGCCTCGGCCATCTTGAAGACGTCCTCACGCTTCTTGACGGAAGCGCCCAGGCCGTTGGAAGCGTCGAGGATCTCGTTGGCGAGACGCTCGGCCATGGTCTTCTCCTTGCGAGCGCGGGAGAAGTTGACGATCCAGCGGATACCCAGAGCGGTGGAACGACGGGAGTTGACCTCCATCGGGACCTGATAGGTAGCGCCACCGACACGCTTGGGCTTAACCTCGAGCGTGGGCTTGACGTTGTCCATAGCCTTCTTGAAGGTAGCGAGAGCGTCGCCACCCTCGGACTTCTCGGCAACGATCTCGAAAGCGGTGTAAACGATGCGCTCAGCGGTGGCCTTCTTGCCGTCAAGAAGGACCTTGTTGATGAGCTGAGTCACCAGGCGGTTGTTGTAAACGGCGTCAGGCTGAACCTCACGACGATTAGCTGCTGCACGACGCGGCATGTGAAATCTCCTTAAGTGTCTACCGTGCGGCGCTTAGGCGGCACACGGCGAAAGTATCAAAACGTTATCTGGCTTATTTAGCCTTGGGGCGCTTAGCACCGTACTTGGAACGGGCCTGCATACGGTTCTGGACCGGAGCAGCGTCGTAGGCGCCACGGATGACGTGATAACGGACACCAGGGAGGTCACGGACACGACCGCCGCGGACGAGCACGATGGAGTGCTCCTGCAGGTTGTGGCCCTCACCCGGGATGTAAGCAGTAACTTCGATGCCGTTGACAAGGCGAACACGGGCAACCTTACGAAGAGCCGAGTTCGGCTTCTTGGGGCTCGTGGTGAAGACGCGGGTGCACACGCCGCGCTTCTGGGAGTTGTGCTGCAGAGCAGCGTTCTTGGACTTCTTGGGCACGGAACGACGGCCCTGGCGAACCAGCTGGTTAATAGTAGGCAAAGCGTACTCCTTCTCGAATGATTCCAGCTTTCTGTAAAGTGCAACGGCTTGAATCGAGGGGTCAGCATCCCCCTACGAAACACGCAGTTCGATAGGATACGTGGCGTTAGCTGTGCCGTCAACAGACCACGCCGCCGGGCGTATCCCAAAATTGGCACATTTCCGCAAAGCCTACACAAAAGGAATCCCCTCCTGTGCGCGGGGGCGGATTCCCGGGCCGGGCGGCACAGGGGATTAAGTTTGTCGCGAGTTCCGCACGAGCCGGAGGCCACTTAATGTGGCCTCCGTGCGAGCCAGGACTGTAGAGCAGCAAACTTAACCCCCGCCCTCAGCCCCGGAAGCCCTCCCGGATGGCCCCAAAAAATTTTTCAAAAAAGTTGTTGCGCGCCGGACAGACTTCTGTGTATACTAATCCCCGCAGCGCACGCGAGCGGAAACAAACGCGAACGTCTGCCTGGGGAGTTAGCTCAGTTTGGTTAGAGCGCCGGCCTGTCACGTCGGAGGTCGCGGGTTCGAGCCCCGTACTTCCCGCCAACGCAATTAAAGCCACGTCTTCGGACGTGGCTTTTTGCGTTTGATGCACTTTGTTTCGATAGAACGATCGCCCTGGTGCATCTTCGCCCAGAACCCCCGCGCCTTCGGGAACGCAAGTAAAATCTAATAAGCATATCTGTCTAAACAACAGCTTTGTTGCGCAACACTTGTTCAACGAGACAGGGGGTTAGGTTATACTAAATTGCACTGTAGGCCGCATCTGATGCATTTCGCTCCAAGCGCGGCACTCAGTGGATATCCGATTTACCATTTGGATGTCCTGCGGTCATTTAGCGTCTCGACACAAGCTCGGCCCCGGAGCTCGTTCGAGCTGTTCGTATTCCTTGAAAGGGGAAAAATGGACATATCGAGGAAGACTGATTACGCCCTTCGTATGTTGGCGATGCTTGCCGAGGATCCGGAGCGTTTGCTTTCTGTTCGCACCGCTGCCGAAGAGGTCAATGTCCCGTATTCGTTTGCCCGCTCGATTCAGCACGGTTTGGTCCAGGCCGGTATTGTGGAGAGCCTGCGTGGCGTCCACGGTGGCATGCGTCTCAAGGTCAGTCCGGACGACGTCACCATTCGTCAGGTCGTCGAGGCCGTTCAGGGCCCTATGGTTATGAATGATTGCACCGCACCCGATGGCGACTGTGCACGCATGGGCACGTGCTGCTATCATCCCCTGTGGGCCGGAGCTCAAGCGTTGACGCGCGACTACCTCGATTCCGTTTCGCTCGGCGACATCGTCGCTCACCGCCAGTTCCCGGCTGTCGATTCCAAATTCGCCGACCGCGACGCGTTTCCCGAGTACGCCGCCTGTGCATGTGCTTGCCGGGAGGAATAGCGCCGCATAAGGAGCATAGATATGATTCAGGACCCCTTTCGTTCGATGATTCGTTCGGAAGGGGCCCTGCGTTATCGCGACCTTCCGTGGCGCCGCACGCGCGACCCGTACATCATTTGGCTTTCCGAGGTCATGCTGCAGCAAACACAGGTGCCGCGCGTGGAGACGCGCATGCCGGCGTGGCTCGATCGCTTTCCGACCGTGCAGGCGCTTGCCCAGGCCGCGCCTTCCGATGTTTTGGACGCTTGGCAGGGGATGGGCTACAACCGACGTGCTCTGGCGCTCCACAAGGCCGCTCAACGGGTCGTAGAGGATTGGGGTGGGGAGTTTCCGCACGAGACGCGTGACTTGGTCGCTCTGCCTGGTATTGGACCGGCAACGGCGCAAGGTATCCGGTCGTTTGCGTTTGATCTTCCGGGCGTGTATCTGGAGACCAACGTGCGCACGGTCTTTCTGCATCACTTCTTTCCCGATGTACCGGCTGTTCCCGATCGCGAGCTGGTGCCGCTGATTCAGGCGGCCTGTCCGGCGGCCCCTGGTGCGTTGGCGGACGAGACCGCTCCCTTTGCCGTGCCGCTCGATGATGCCGACACGCCGCGCGCGTGGTATTACGCGTTGCTGGATTACGGCGCATATCTAAAAAAGACGTTGCCCAATCCGTCTAGGCGTTCGGCGGGCTATAGCCGTCAGTCAAAGTTTGAGGGCTCACGTCGCCAAAAGCGCGCGCATATCGTGCGCATGTTGCTGGCAGCGCGCGATGGCCAGCCGGCGGGGATTACGCTTGCTGATGTCGTGGTGGGCGTTAACGAGATGGAAGCGGCGGCTGGGCGTGGACCGGTCGAGCGCGAGCTTGTCGCGGGCATTCTAGCCGACCTGGAGCGTGAGGGCTTTTGCCGAGCCGAGGGCGATCGCTGGCTGAGCATCTAGCCTGTGCAAATCTGAAGAACAGGATTGTAAGGTTTAGATTTCCGGCATGAGGGCATCCTAAAGACGAGGCCGCTCGAAGCCTACGGGCGGTATGCGTTGAAGGGAAGTACACCTATGGATTTTGAGAACTCCCAAACCAAGAAGAACCTCGAGACTGCTTTTGCCGGTGAGTCCCAGGCACACACCAAGTATCGCTACTATGCCTCCAAGGCCAAGAAGGACGGCTACGTTCAGATCTCGAACATCTTTGCCGAGACGGCTGGCAACGAGTCCGAGCACGCCAAACTGTGGTTTAAGTATCTGCACGATGGCGCCGTCCCCGATACCCTGGACAATCTGCGCGATGCCGCCGCGGGTGAGAACTACGAGTGGACCACGATGTACGACGAGTTTGCCAAGACCGCCGAGGAAGAGGGCTTTGCCGAGATTGCCGCAAAGTTCCGTGGTGTCGCCGCAGTCGAGAAGGCCCATGAGGAGCGCTACAACAAGCTCGTCGAGCGCATCGAGTCGGGCGAGGTGTTTGAGCGTGAGGGCGTGAAGGTGTGGAAGTGCCTGAACTGCGGGCACCTGCATGTGGGTGCCGAGGCGCCTGAGGTGTGCCCGGTGTGTAACCACCCCAAGGCGTACTTTGAGGAGCAGGTGGTGAACTACTAGCGCGTGGCGCTAGCGTGAGCTGGGCCGGGAGGGCCGGACTACCCTCCCTCCTCGCTCACGGCTTCGCAGGGCAACTGCTAGTTTCACCGCTCCGGGCGTCAGACCCGCGGCGCATCCCTTTCCCTCTCGCTCACGGCTTCGCAGAGTCGCGCGAGGCAAAGGCATACGCCGCGGGTCTGACGACACGGGCTAGCCAACGAGTTTTGGCTAATAGATTGGTTTGTGTGCCGCCCCTTTTGGGGCGGCACTATTTGTTAGGGGGTACACTGGGTAGCGACTTTTAGTTTATCTACTACCTGATGGGGTGTTTTTGTATGGGTAAGAAGTCTCGGGCTCGGGTGGCTGCGGCGGGAACTCGCAAGGATCCTGGCCGTCGGGTTGCCGAGGGTAAAAAGGCCGATCGTGCCGAGAAAGACAAGAAGGTCGGCGCGCATGCTCATCCTGAGTGGGCGCCTTATTTGAATTCGGCTAGTGAGGATTTGACTGCCAAGTTATTTACTCTGGTCGAGGTCATCTTGGGCGTGGTGCCCGTGGTGGTCATTGGCCTGTTCCTGGCCTCTAAGGATGCCACGAGCGTGGATAAGCTCACCGATATCTTTTCTCAGGACCCCTCGATGGTGGTTACGTTTATCTCTGCGTGCCTGCAGCCGTTTGTGGCATACATGCTGTACATGATTTATCGCAAATACTGCGAGGGCGATGCGGGCTTTGCCGCCGGCAACCTGATTGGCCTCTTGTGCTCCGAGATTTTGCTGCTCAATATTCCCGGCGTCATCGGTATGGGCATCTTGTTGTGGCGTGTTTGGCGCAATGTTGCTCCGCACTTTGAGAGCTGGCTGTTTGAGCGTCGCGCAATGGGCGTGCTAGTCGACATCGCGGGCTCACTCGTGATCCTAGTCCTGGCGTTTATGTGTGCCACCGCAGCTCGAGGTCTCGCGGGCATGTAGCCTGCTATCACCGACTGCGGAGCGCGGGGCAACTGCTGGCTTTACCGCTCCGGGCGTCAGACCCGCGGCGCATCCCTTTCCCTCTCGCTCACGGCTTC
>USCS01000036.1 GCA_900552875.1 uncultured Collinsella sp.
TATTTCTGCCCGGGCCGGCATTCACGCTATTCAGATCTCGCAAGGGTGAAGGTGATCCTGTGGCAAGGCGCCCGTCCAACGATACCAGTTCGCGTCCGGTCTCCATGGCCGACGTCGCCCGCGCTGCCGGCGTTTCGCAGCAGACGGTTTCGCGCGTCGCCAACGGCTTGCCTAACGTTAACGAGCAGACGCGCCAGCGCGTGCAGGCCGCTATGCAAAAGCTCGGCTTTCGTCCGAGTTATGCCGGTCGCTCGCTGCGCGACGGCCGTTATCATTCGGTCGGCCTGTGCGTCAACGATGTCACCAAGTTCGGCAACCTCTCAATGATCGACGGCATCGCCAGCGCTGCTCGCGAGCATAATTGCGCCATCACGCTGGTCGAGATGTCCAAGACCGAGGAGTTTTCGCTTGCCGAGGCCACGCGTCGTATGGCCGCATTGCCGGTGGACGGCATCATTATCGGCATGAGTCGCATGGCGCCCGATTTTGAGACGTTTGATCCACTGCCGGGCATTGGCACGGTCATCGTTACCATGTACGCGCACCCGCGGGTGACCACGGTCGATTCCGACCATTACGGCTGCTCGCTATTGCTTATGGATCACCTGTTTGAGCTAGGGCACGAGCAGATTCGCTATATTGGCGGCCCGTCATTC
The DNA here is from genome assembly GCA_900552875.1 of uncultured Collinsella sp. Classification (GTDB taxonomy): domain Bacteria; phylum Actinomycetota; class Coriobacteriia; order Coriobacteriales; family Coriobacteriaceae; genus Collinsella. Next base: position 657 of record USCS01000036.1, read on the forward strand.
TCGGTCGACGAGCAATTTCGTCGCGCCGGTTGGCAGGATGCACTCGAGCGTAAACACATCGAGCCGGCAGAGCCGCTCGAGGGCGACTGGTCTGCCAACAGCGGCTACGAGGCCGGCAGGTACCTGGCCGAGCACGATCGCACCATGACGGCGATTTACGCGGCAAACGACCAGATGGCAAATGGCGCGATTGCAGCGCTGCGCGATAGCGGTCTGCGCGTGCCCGAGGACGTGAGCGTGGTGGGCGTCGACGATTCGCTCGATGATTTTGTGGCACACAACGAGCTCACGACCGTTCGATTCGATCTACATCAGCGCGGACGCGAGGTATTCGAGCATGCGGTTCCCGAGGCGGGTACGGCGGGCAAAACCGTTGCCATTCGTATTCCCGGCCAGCTCATTATTCGACATAGCACGGCGATACCACGCTCATAGTTTGCGCAGGTAAACGGCGATTTATCGTATTTCAATAACAATCGGTAAGGATGCCGGCAGATAACAGTTGGAATGCTGCCGAGTGCTATGATAGACGGGTTATTTTGTCTATCTAGGAGGCTTTGCCTGATGGAGATCACCAAGGATATCCGCTACGTTGGCGTCGACGATCACGACATTGACCTGTTCGAGGGCCAGTACGATGTGTCCGAGAACGGTATGGCATACAACAGCTACGTTATCTTGGGCGAAAAGATCGCTGTCGCCGATTCGGTCGATGGTGGTTTTGTTGACGAGTGGCTCGGCAACCTCGAGGCCGCGCTCGATGGACGTACGCCCGACTACCTGGTTATCCATCACATGGAGCCCGATCACTCCGCCGGTATCGCCGCCTTTATGGAGCGCTATCCCCAGGCACAGATTGTGGCCAGCATGGGCGCCTTCCGCATGATGGTCAACTACTTTGGCACCGACTACCCCGAGCGTAAGATGGTCGTCAAAGAGGGCGACGTGCTCGACCTGGGTGGCCACAGCCTAACGTTTATCGGCGCCCCCAACGTGCACTGGCCCGAGGTGATCTTCTCCTACGAGTCCACCGACAAGGTGCTCTTTAGTGCCGACGGCTTTGGCAAGTTCGGCGCCAACGACATCGAGGACCCGGAAGGCTGGGCTTGCGAAGCGCGCCGCTACTACTTTGGCATCGTCGGTAAGTTCGGCAAATTCGTGCAGACCGTGCTCAAGAAGGCCGCCGATCTGGACATCCAGATCATCTGTCCGCTCCACGGCCCCGTACTGACCGAGAACCTGGGCTATTACCTCGACACCTATAACACCTGGTCGAGCTATCAGCCCGAGGACGAGGGCATCACGATCGCCTATGCGAGCGTGTATGGCCATCTGAAGGCTGCCGTTGAGGAGCTTGCATCTGCGCTCGAGGCTCGCGGCCAGAAGGTTTCCGTCTTTGACCTGGCTCGCGACGACATGGCCGAGGCCGTTGAGGATGCGTTCCGCTATGACCGTCTGGTACTCGCCTCCATCACCTATCAGGGCGAGATCTTCCCGTTCATGAGCACCTTTATCCACACGCTTGCCGAGCACGCCTATCAGAACCGTACGGTGGCGCTCGTTGAGGCCGGCTCCTGGGCGCCCACCGCTGCCAAGGTTATGACCAAGGAGCTCGGGGGCATGAAGGACATCACCATGGCGCAAAACAAGGTGACCGTGCTGGGTACGCTCAACGACGCCTCGCGCGCTCAGATCGAGGCCCTTGCTGACGAGCTGTCCAAGTAACAACGGCTCGCTTCTACCGTCAAAACCACCACAAAGGGGACAGGCACCTTTGTGGTGGTTTTTCCATTTCGGGATCCGATTGTCTCAATCTGTAACATCTGGGCGTCTAAATCGTCTCTAAGTGTTACAGGTTTAGATTAAGGGCGGGGGTCGAGCGGGATTATCTCTATCTGTAACAGTTAGCCGGCTTTTAAGGGCCTAGTTGTTACAGATTGAGACAAACTGGCGGAGCGAACCGCCGTGTCGCTCAAACCACCACAAAGGTGACTGTCCCCTTTGTGGTGGTTTTTGGTTTTAGGTGGTGGCGATGATGAGGGTTGGGGCGTCGATGTCGGTGACCTCGGTGATTGAGGTGGCGACGGTGTGATCGGGGTCGCGGTCCATCACGATGGTGTCAACGTCGGCAAGCTCGGCAAAACGGTACATGCCGCGTCCGTTAACCTTGCTGGCGTCCATGAGGGCGACGCTTTGACGGGCGGCACCGACCATAGCCGTTTTGGTCTCGGCCATCTGGGGAAAGTCGGTCGTAAAGCCGCAGCTGGGGACAAAGGCGCCGGGGCACATGACGGCCAGATCGGCATGGACCATTTGGAGCGCCTGCATAGTGAGCGGTCCGTACAGATAACGATGGCCTTTGCGCAGTGCTCCGCCCAGCATGACGACGTCGACCGAGGGCATGCTCTCGTCGATGTAATCGGCAATGGTAATGTCTGCCGTGATGACGGTAATACCGTCGCGCTGATCGAGGAGCCGGACGAACTCGAGCGCCGTGGTGCCCGAGTCGACGAGCAGGGTGTCACCATTGCCGACGAGTTCAATGGCGCTTTGTGCGATGGCTTGTTTGGCGGCGACATTGACGTTAATACGGCGATCCTGGGTGGATACGGTCAGCCGCTTCTGGAGCGACACGGCGCCACCATGCGTGCGGCGCAGCTTGCCGGACTCGGCGAGCGCGTCCAGGTCGGCGCGGGCGGTAACGGAGGACACGCCAAAGGTCTGTGCGATTTCTGCCACCTGCACCGAGGCGTTATGTTCGAGCATCTCCATGATGGCGGCACGACGCTCTTCGGCGAAAGCTCGGGTTGTTGCATGGGCCATGGCTGCTCCATCCTCAACTTAAATTTGCAGGAATTGTGTTGAGTCTATTTTCGTTCATTTTCTTTTTGAGTAAGAAAACGCCTTTCGATTACTTATCTTTTCTATAAAAGAAAGACATTCAACGCTCAAAACTCAATATCGAGCACGTTCGCTCGACTCCAATCTCTTCCGTTTGCTTTTCAAAAATAATCGTTTTGACCTGCGCGCACTTGATATTCCGCACGTGCGAATCCGTCGAATTTCATACAATGAGCGCAGCAAAACGCAAGGTAAAACGCCTTGTGAACAACTACGTCCGATGTCCAGATGCGGGCGAGGGAGAGGAGCAAACGCTCATGGCACTTGTTACCACCGAAAAGATGCTCAAGGACGCTCAGGCCGGCCACTACGCTGTTGGCGCTTTCAACGTCGAGAACCTCGAGTTTGTTATGGCCGTTCTGGCCGCTGCCGAGGAGACCAAGTCCCCCGTCATCATGCAGACCACCCCGGGCACCATCAAGACCGCTGGTCTGGACTACTTCTACGGCATGGTCAAGGCTGCCGCCGAGCGCGCTTCCGTGCCCGTCGCTCTGCACCTCGATCACGGCGATGGCTATGACCGCTGCATGCAGGCTTTCCGCACGGGCTACACCTCTGTCATGATCGACGGTTCGCACGAGTCCTTCGAGGACAACATCGCCCTGACCAAGTCCGTCGCCGACGCTGGCCGCGCCATGGGCGTGCCCGTCGAGGCTGAGCTCGGCAAGGTTGGCGGCAAGGAGGACGACGGTCCCGCGGTTGAGGGCGAGAGCCCCTACACCGATCCGGCCGAGGCCAAGGAGTTCGTCGAGCGCACCGGCTGCACCTCCCTCGCAATTGGCGTTGGCACCAGCCACGGTGTGTACACGAGCGATCCGCACATCGAGCAGTCCGTGGTCAAGGCCATCCGCGACGCCGTCGACGTGCCGCTGGTTCTGCACGGCACCTCCGGTGTGCCCGATGAGCAGGTTGCCGAGGCTGTGAAGAACGGCATCTGCAAGGTTAACTACGCCACCGAGCTGCGTCAGGCCTACACCAAGGGCTTCATGGCCTACATGGCCGAGAACCCCGCCTGCTTCGACCCCAAGAAGCCGGCCAAGGAGGGCATGCGTGAGATCACCGAGCTGGTTAAGATCCGCATGACCAACCTCAACTCCGTGGGCAAAGCAGAGTAACAGCAAGGGTACTCCGACTCGCTACATATCCCGGGGAGGGACGAGGGCTTAGTTCCCCAATCGTCCTCGGGCATGCAAAAAGCCTCGCTGCGCACTTCGTGCGGCGAGGCTTTTTGCCCCCTGCGGAAAGATTGGGGAGCTAAGCCCTCGTCCCTCCCAGGTTGACCTACTCGAGGTCGTCGCCCTTGTGGCGTTGGGGCTGAAAGGGTGGGGCGCGGGGGTTACTTGTTTGTTAGGGTTAGCAGGTCGTTGGGGGTTTTGAGGTTGTAGGTGGCGTTTGGGATGTCTTGGTGTGATCCCATGCCGCTCTGGCAAAACTGACCCCTGCCGAAGTTGCGCATTGTTCGTCGTAGACGGTGTCGCCAACGTAGACGACGTTGCCAGGATTCGCGCCCGTACGCCGGAGATATTCGAGCATGGGAGCGGGTGCGGGTTTATGTTCGGTTGTGTCTTCGACAAGGATGATGTGCTCAAAATACTTATCGAAGCCAAGGGGTGCAATTTCTTCTGCGTATTCGTCGCGCGCACGTGAGGAGACGATGCCAAGTTTGCAGCCGTTGTCGGAGAGTGTTGCGATAACTTCGCGCAAGCCGGGAAACACGCTGATGGTGCTTTTAAAGCTGGCGGCAACTTGGCACCAGCGATCCAGCGTTGCCTGTGAGTAGATCCCAAGTTTCTCAAGGGCGTTCTTGCCGGGTATGCCGAGGGCAAATTCAAGCTCGTGTCGGGGGAGCGTTTTGCCGGTTTCTTCTTGGACAATCTGGCCAAGCGATGACAGCACGCTTTCTTCTGTATCTGCCAATGTCCCATCAACGTCAAACACGATATAGTCAAAGTACTTCATATAGTAGCTCCTATCCGTTGTTTGCCTGCAAGTTTGATGCAGTGACAGAAGAAGGGCTAGCGGGATTTCTGCCTGGTACTATCGAGATTCTGCCTCGCTGCTCGATAGCTCGAAGGAGTGCATCCCATTTGTTCTTTAAATACCTGGCCAAGATGGCTTGCTGTCGCAAAGCCGCATTGGCGCGCGACTGTCTGGACCGTTCGCGTGGTGTGTGCAAAAAGTTCGCAAGCACGGTTTACGCGGTATGCGCGCAGATATGCCGCCGGGGTCGTTCCTGCGCAAGCTTCGATAATGCGGTAACACTCTCTTTCGCTTACGCCGGCTGCAGATGCCATCTGGGGCACATCTATAGCGGCTGCATAGTTTGCGCGGATATAGTCCAGGATTGCCTTGAACTGTACGTCGCGGTTAGTCATCCAAGAGGCGTTGTCGGAGGAAAAGAGCGGTTCGGCCTTGGCGTAAATCTGAATCCAGAGCTCTGACAAGCTATTCCGAAGCGCCATCTCGTTCTGCGGCCGTTGAAGGTCGTGGTTAAAGGAACTCTTTAGCAAATCGATAAAGGGCATATCGTCGGGGTTGGTGGGCGACCATTTGAGCACATCGACGCCTCGACATTGCAGCAAAGGATTGATATAGCGCTTTTGGAGACGTCCCGCGGGATCGCCGAGCATCGACGGCTGAAAGATATGCAGCATTTGAATGGCTGGCGCCGAATTGGGTGATTGCAGCGTGCTGTGCAAAACGCCGCCGTTGATAAAGCCGGCGGACCCTTCCTCAAAGCGTACGTGCTCATGAGCCGCGCGCGTTCGATAGTCAATCGCTCCCTGCTCCATGTAGAAAAGCTCAACTTCGGAATGCCAGTGCCAGGGGACGGAATTGCCCGGATAGCGAGCGAATTCTGCGCGTTCGGCAATATAGGGCCAGTCTTCGGCGGTCTCGGGAAACGCTTCCTCGCGTCCTCCGCGGTGCAATTCTATGTGATCCATGTTTCGCATGGCATCAGTATAAAGCGCGATGGGCTTAGATTGCTCTTGCCTGTTCGGGGAACGCCTTGTCTAGGGATGCTTGGAGCTTTTCGAAGGATGCTCGTAAGTTGAGGCTCTGATCGGCTGAGCGCTTGGTTTTTGTGGTGGGGGAGTCGAGGAGGCCGTCTCTCTGTGTCGGGGGGAAGGAGAAAAGGTCTGCATGTTTTAGGGATGGCTGCTGTGCTGCGTCATTGGAAGAATGCATGCTTATGCGGCCTCCTCGATGTCCACCAAAAGATTGCGCACGGGTGTGCTGCTAGGTCCCGTGCGTTGGCAGTATTATGCCGCGGCTGCTGCAAAGAAGCGCTAAAGAAAGGCTTAATGAGGTTTGATGTAACCATGAAACCGCAGGTCATAGGTATTGAGTAACACTCTTGAAAGGTTTTGAGCTTAAGGGCTTTCTAAGGTTTGTGGCGCGGATGTGACTTGCCTGTGTGGGGCGTGTGGACGGCTCGTTCCTAGCGCTGCGGCTCTGCGGCGCGCACCTGCTCGATGACCTTTTCCATCGTGGCGTCGATGCGGTCTTTTTTGAGCTCGCATTCCCAGATGGTTATGGGTGTCCAGCCCATTTGAGTGAGTGCTGTCACGGCAGCGCGGTCGCGCTCGACGTTGCGGCGAAACTTTGCTTCCCAAAACTCAACGTTGCGCTTGGGCTGGCTAGGGTTGCATTTGGGACAGCGGTGCCAAAAGCAACCGTTGACGAAGATGGCGATCTTGCGGCCGGGGAAGGCGATGTCGGGCTTGCCGGGAACCTTCCATTCCAAGCGATAACCCGTAAGGCCCGCTTCGCGCAGGCGCTGTCGTACGAGCAGCTCGGGCTTGGTGTTGGCGCGTTTGTTGCCTTTCATGGACTTTTTGATGGCGGCGCGACGGCGGACCAGTTCGCGCTCGTCAGCGGAGAGGTCCGAGGTGTCGATGCCGTCGAGCAGACCGGGCTTGGGACGCTTTTTGCTGCGGCGCTTAGGTGCGCGCTTGGGCTTGGTGGCGGGCTTGTCGGTCGCGGTGGCCTCGGCGTCGTTGGCAGTGCTGTTGGCCTCAAGCCGGTCTTCCTTCAGCTCAATCAGGGCATCAATGAGCCCCTTGTCGGCGGGCATCCATTCCACCGTGGCAAGCGAGGTGCGTGGAATCCAGCGGATATCGAGCTGGCGGTCGTGCTTCTGAGGCTCATCGGATTCATCGGCGAGCGAGCAGTAGTAGCACTCCATGGAGAGATGAAAATCGGGGTAGTCATACTCAACGGTATAGAAATCGCGCAGGTTGGTGACTTTTACCTGCAGCTCTTCCATGAGTTCGCGGCGCACGGCGTCTTCGGGCGTCTCGCCGCGCATGAGCTTGCCACCGGGGAACTCCCAAAGTCCCTGCATGTCGCCATAGCCGCGCTGCACGGCCAGTAGCTCGTCGGATCCTTCCTTGCGAATGATCCCAGCGGCAACATGAACAGTCTTCAACAGGAGTCCTCTCTCGATATCAACACGTGGCAGGCTAGCTACCCGTACCTTACACAACGGTAAGGCAAGCGTAAGCCATATCGATGGTAGCTGACTCGTCTTCTTGCGACTATAGATGCCGTAGACTAATCGCAAGAAAGGACTCGGTATGCAAACCACGCACATGGCGACCCCGGTACTGGAGGTCGCGCATCTCGAAAAGGTATACGGCGCGTTGGGCAACGTGACCTGCGCGCTCAACGACGTCAGCTTTACCGTCAACCGCGGCGAATTCGTTGGCATCATGGGCGCCTCGGGCTCGGGCAAGTCGACGTTGCTCAACTGCGTGTCGACCATCGATAGCGCCACAAGTGGCACGATCCGCATCAACGGGCAGGACGTAACACGCATGAAGCAGGCTAAGCTTTCGCAGTTCCGCCGCGAGGAGCTCGGCTTTATCTTCCAGGATTCTAACCTGCTCGATACGCTCACGGCACGCGAGAACATCGCCCTGCCGCTCACTATCGCCCGCACAAACTCGGCAGAGATTTCGACTCGCGTGCAGGATGTGGCAGCGCGCCTGTCCGTGAGCCAGGTGCTCGACAAATATCCCTACCAGATGTCCGGTGGCCAGCAGCAGCGCGTTGCCGCCTGTCGCGCGCTCGTCACCGACCCCACCATGATCATGGCCGACGAGCCCACCGGCGCCCTCGATTCTAAAAGCGCTCGTCTGCTGCTCGAGAGCTTGGAGGCCCTTAACCGCCGCCTACGCGCCACGGTGCTCATGGTCACGCACGACAGCTTTGCCGCCAGCTACACGAGCCGTGTGCTGTTTATCCGCGACGGCAAGATCTTCACCGAGCTGCGCCGCGGCGACACCGACCGCCGAGAGTTCTTCGACCGCATTATGGAGGTCGTTGCCATGATGGGCGGTGAGGGCTCCGATGCTCTGTAAACTCGCTTGGGGCAACGTCCGCCGTGCCGGCCGCGACTACCTCGTCTACCTTTTGACGCTCACCCTGGGCGTTACGGTTTTCTACGCCTTTAACACCATCTCGATGCAGGTCGACATCGCCGGAATCGATGAAAAGGGCTTGGCGCAGGTAATGGGCAGCATGCTCGGCGACCTGACGTACTTTTTGGCCGGTGTCATGGCCTTTTTGATGGTGTATGCCAATAACTTCATCATGAAACGCCGCAAGAAGGAGTTTGGCCTGTACCAGGTGCTCGGCATGGGGCGTGGGCGCGTCGCCACGATCATGGCGCTCGAGACCGTGATTGTCTCGGTCGTGGCCTTTGTCGCCGGCATTGTGCTGGGTGTGGGACTCTCCCAGCTCATGACGTTCTTTACGGCCTCGCTTTTTAAGACACAGATCGCCAATTTCCACTTCTTTTTCTCGGTGCATGCGTTCAATCTGACCCTTGCCTGCATGCTCGTAATGTTTGTGCTCACGCTACTGCTGAACCTTCGCGCCGTGCGTCGTACCAAACTCATCGAGCTTATGGGTGCCGAGCGTCGCAACGAGAGCATCAAGACGCGCAACCCCTGGATCGCGATTGCCATCTTTGCCGTGGGCGTGGTGCTTGTGGGCGTGGCCTATTACCGTCTGCTACGTGATGGGTTCCCGCTAACCGCGACGGACAGCAAGCTGCAAGAGGCTATGAACCAGTTTGGTATTACGACCGCTATGGTTACCGTGGGCACCTTTGCCCTGTTCTGGGGACTCTCGGGCATGCTCATCAAGCTGCTGCAGAGCCTGCGCAGCGTGTATTGGCGCGGCCTCAACATGTTTACCGTGCGCCAGCTTGCGGCCAAGGTCAACACGGTGTGCTTTTCGATGGGCGTCATCGCGATGCTCCTGTTTTTGGCCATCACCTCGGTGACGTGCGGTATGTCGATTGCCAATGTGATGAACGAAAACCTGGAGCGCTATAACCCTGTTGACGTGTCTCAGACGTATGTCTATTACACGCCCGATACGCTCGACTACTACAAGGAGTATGTCAATCCGTCTGAGGCCGATCGCATGGTGCTGGCCGATGCAACGGTCGATTTGTACGCTGCATGGCATGGCGATCGTAAAGATCCCGATAACGTTGCAGACGGTATTAAGGGCAAGTCGGCGGACAACAACGACGAGACCGGCAAGAAGGTCAATATCGCCGATGTTGCCGGTGAGCATGTGCAGATCGATTCGTATCTGAGTTACCCGCTTGGCGGCTCGGGCCCCTCGGTGGTGGCGGGTGAGATGTGCAAGGCTATGGGAGAAAAGCTTCCCAAGGCGCTCGAGGGAAGCAACGCCGATGCGATGGGTCTGTATGTGACGCCGGCGAGCCAGTACAACAAACTGCGCCAGATGATGGGCGAGGAGCCGGTGAGCATTGGCCGCGACCAGTACTTGCTTACGTGTGATATGGGCGGTGAGCTGGGCGACCTGTACACCAAATATATGGCCGGCGGCCATGCCCTCACCTTGGGCGGGCATGAGCTCAAGCCCGCAACCGATAAGTCGGACGAGGACACGGCGGCCATCGCCAACTCGGCGATGGGCAGCAATCCCGGTACCGTGGTCGTAGCCGATGAGCTGCTGTCCCAGCTTAATCTGCAACCGTATTCCAGTAATCTGCTCGTTAATTACAAACAGGGTATGGATACGACCGAGGCAGACGAGAACATCAAATACACCTTGCTCGACAATCTGCTCGTTGACGGCAAGGAGCCGGGGTCGTGGGGAGTCTTCATCATGCGTTCCGAGATGTACACGCAGGCGGCGCAGATGAACGGCATGATTAGCTATTTGGCCATCTACATTGGCTTTGTACTGGTCGTTGCGTGCGCGGCGATACTGTCGATCCAGCAGCTCTCCAATGTGGCCGACGGCAGCCGCAGCTATCGTGTGCTGGCACAGATCGGCTGTGACGACCGCCAGATCCGCCATTCGGTGATGGCGCAGCAAGCGGTATTCTTCCTGTTCCCGCTGGCAGTGGGCCTGGCGCACTCCTTTGTGGCACTTAAGGTGATCATCGAGCTGGTGAGCATATTCGGAGATATGAGCATCGGTGGCACCGTGGGCCTCACCTGTGCAATCTTCCTGGCAGCCTACGGCGGCTACTTCCTGGTGACCTACCTCATGAGCGCCGGCATGGTACAAGCTGCCATCGCCACCCGTTACAGTGAGTAACTCACCCAGTTTGGAATTATCGTAGGTTGAGCATAAGTCAGCGAAAACGCCCCTAAGCGAGCAAGGTGACGTGAAAGAGGAGG